>SBBH01000244.1 GCA_005239795.1 Planctomycetales bacterium | reverse complement strand
GCCCAGCTCCTCCTCGATCCTCAAGAGCCGGTTGTATTTGGCGACGCGTTCCGCGCGGCTGGGGGCGCCCGTCTTGATGAGCCCCGCCGCCGACGCCACGGCCAGGTCTGCGATGAAGGTGTCCTCCGTCTCTCCCGAGCGGTGGGAGACGATCGCCGAGAGGCCGCTCGCCTGTGCGATCCGGATCGCGTCGGTTGTCTCGGTCACGGTGCCGATCTGGTTCAGCTTGATCAGGATGGCGTTCGAGGCCCGCTCGCGGATCCCGCGGCGAAGCCTCTCGGGGTTCGTGACGTAAAGGTCGTCCCCCACCAGACGGATTTTTCGGCCGATCCGCGCGGTGATCTCCCGCCAGCCGCCCCAATCGTCTTCCGCCAGGCCGTCCTCGATCGAAAAGAGGGGGTAGTCGGCAGTCCAGCGGGAGAGGATCTCGATCATCCGGTCACTTGACAGGCGCTTCCCCTCGAAGCGGTAGCGGCCGCCGCGCGCGTCGAAAAACTCGGTCGCGGCGACGTCCAGGGAGAGCATCACCTGCTTTTCGGGGCGGTATCCCGCCTTTTCGATCGCCCAGAGCAGGAAATCCAGGGCCGCGCGGTTCCCCTTGAGGCGCGGGGCAAACCCTCCCTCGTCGCCGACCGCCGTCGAAAACCCCTCTTTCTTGAGGAGCCCTTTCAGGTGGTGGTAGATCTCGACACCGGCCCGCAGAGCCTCCGAAAAACGGGAAAACCCGAGCGGAACCAGCATGAACTCCTGCACATCCAGATCATTGTCGGCATGCACCCCGCCGTTGATGACGTTCATGAGCGGCACCGGCAGAAGGGGGGAGACCCCCTTGGGGGCGAGCGACCGGTAAAGCGGGCGCCTTTCCTGGGCCGCCCGGGCGCAGGCGAACGCCATTGAGGCAACCAAGATCGCGTTGGCGCCGAGGCGTTTCTTCTGCGCTGTGCCGTCGCACGCGATCAGGGCCCGGTCGAAATCGGCCTGCGTCGAGAACCCTTTCCCACGGACCGCCCTCAGGATCGGGCCGTGCACCGACGCCATGGCCTTGCGCACGCCCTTCCCGAGATAACGCCGGGCAACGCCGTCCCGGAGTTCCACCGCCTCGTGCGCCCCCGTGGAGGCGCCCGACGGCACCGCCGCGCGCCCGGAGGCGCCGCCGGAGAGCGTCAAGTCCGCCTCGACGGTGGGGGTCCCGCGCGAATCGAGAATCTCCCTGGCGACCAGGGATTTCACCCGAAAGGGCATATTTCTATATCGGTAAAACAGTCAGGGCGCTCAAGGAGGTGCAGTAGTGAAGGAAAGCCTGCTCGCCGCAGGACAAGATTCTGGCCGAGGGGGAACTCGTCGGAACCTACGAACGGAAGTAGCCCGCTTGCCGGATCGCCGGGGCGGGTTATGATCAAAATGCCCATGCAGCGTTTCCTGACCGCGTCGGTGGAGATCCTCAAGATCCGGCAGTCTGCCGTCCGGCTGCATCTGTCGTTCGTGGCGCTCGCGGCCTTTCTTTTCTTTGCCGACCCGGGTGCCGAAGGGGCCCTGAAGAGCCTGCGCCTGTTGGGGATCCTGTTCGTCTGCGTCTCGACGCATGCGGTCGCGTCGCGGGCGGCCGGGCGGCTGGCGGGGGGGAAGATCGAGGCCCCGCTCCTCTGGCCGCTGGGAAACCTGGCGCACGACCCCAAGCCCGCCAGCGTCACCGTCGTCACCGCGGCGGCCACGGGAGGACTCCTGGGGCTCATGGTCCTCTACGCCCTTTTCGCGTACGCAGGGCCGTCGTTCGCCCGCCGGACCGCGGCGATCCTGCTCCTTGCCAACCTCGTACCGGCCTCCCCCTTCGACGCGGGGCGCGTCCTGCGGGCGTGGCTCATCCAGATCCGGGGGCCGGCCTGGGGTTGGCGCGTCTCCGCCTCGATCGCTTTCCTCGCCGCCGTCTTTTTGTGCGTGGCGGGGACCGTGACCGGCGTCCTTTCGCTTCTGGCGGTCGCGGTCTTCATGGCCTGCTGGAACGCCGTCGAGTGGCGCGCCGAGATGCGGGCCCTGGAAACCCCCGCCTGGGACGCCGAGGAGTATGCGATGTTCGCGCCGGAGGAAGGGGAGGCGGCCGGCAGCCTGGGGACCCAAAAGCGTCTCCGGACGTCCCGTTCCCTGTGGGGAGGACTGCGCATAAAAATCCTCAAGCGCCGCGCGCGCCGGGCCGCCTGTCGCGAGGCGGACGTGCGAAAACGCGTGGACGCGCTCCTGGCCAAGGTCACACAGGTGGGGATCCAGAACCTCACCCCCTGGGAGCGCCTGACCCTGAAACGCGCCAGCCGCCAGTACCGGAAATTCCTCCGGCGCGATGGGGTTTGATCTTCACACCCACTCCTGCCGCTCAGACGGCCTGCTGACCCCGGCCGCGCTTGTGGCCCGGGCGCTCGAGAAAAAACTCCCCGGGATCGCCCTCACCGACCACGACACCTTCGCGGGCCTCTCCGAAGCACGCGCGGCCGCCGCCGGCCGCGGGCTCGTCGTCTTCGCTGGAATTGAGCTCACGACACGCGACGCCTACAACATCCACATCCTGGGATATTTCCTCGGGAAGGATCCCGCCGGGCTGGCCGAGGTCCTCGCCAAGTTGCGCCGGAAGAGATTTCAGCGCATCGAGGAGATCGTGAAGCGCCTGGGGCAACACGGCCTCTCCCTCACGCTCGACGAGGTCCTGCGCCCGGAACAAAAGGAGGAAGGGGCCTCGGCGGGGCGGCCGCATGTTGCCCAGGCGATCGTGCGCAAGGGATATGCGCGGGACATGGACGAAGCGTTCGCGAAGTACCTGCGGCGGGGCCGGCCGGGATTCGTCCCCCTGGAGGCGTTTCCCCCCGCCGAAGGGGTGCGGCTTCTGCGGGAGGCAGGAGGGGCGCCTTCCGTCGCTCATCCAGGGAACTACCCCGACGACGGATTCATCGAAGGGCTTGTTCCTCTTGGACTGGCGGGAATCGAAACGTATCATCCCGACAACGGCGACGGCACAAAAGTCCGACGTTACGCCGCGATGGCCGAGCAGTGGGGCTTGGCTGCAACAGGAGGATCTGATTTTCATGGACATGACGACCAGAAACACGCCGAACTCGGGACCTACACCACGCCCGACGAGGAATTCACAAAACTCGAGCGGATCTGTCGCTGATCTCTTTCTCTAACCATGCCCCGCGCTTATCTCGCTCTTGAGGACGGGACTCTCTTCGAAGGGGAAGCCTTCGGCGCCCCCGGAGAGCGCACGGGCGAGGTCGTCTTCAACACCAGCATGACCGGCTACCAGGAGGTCCTCACCGATCCGTCCTACTGCGGACAGATCGTGACGATGACCGCCCCGCACATCGGGAATTACGGCGTCAATCCCGAGGATATGGAGTCGACCCGGCCCTACGCGGCGGGATTCGTCGTGCGCGAGGCGAGCCGGATCATGAGCAACTTCCGCGCCACCGAGGATCTGGGCTCCTTCATGGAGCGTAGCGGCATTTGCGGCATCGCGGGCGTCGACACGCGGGCGCTGACGCGGCACCTCAGAACGCGCGGGACGGTGCAGGGAATCCTGGTCTCGGAGGGAAGCGGTAAAGCCGACGCACCGCGCGACCCGGCGGACCTGGTGCGCCGCGCCAAGTCCGCCCCGCGCCTCGAGGAACAAGACCTCGTCAAGCAGGTGACGGCCGCGAAGCCGTTCCCCTGGAAGACGCAGGAGGTCTCCCCCTTCTTCCATCGCGTTCACGCGGAGGGAAAAAGAAAAACAGGAAAAAAGAGATTCCGCGTCGCGGCGATCGACTACGGGATCAAGCACAACATCCTGCGGCTTCTCGAAGACAGCGGGTGTGACGTGACGGTCTTTCCCGCCGCGGCCGACGCCGCCGAGATCCTCGCCGCCAAGCCCGACGGCGTCTTCCTCTCGAACGGCCCGGGGGATCCCGCTCAGCCGACTTACGCCCACCGGTGCGTGAAAGCCCTCGCCGGAAAGGTCCCGATCTTCGGGATCTGCCTGGGGCACCAGATCCTGGCCCTGGCCTTCGGCGCCAAGACTTTCAAGCTCAAGTTCGGCCACCGCGGCGCCAACCATCCGGTGAAGGACCTCGCCACGGGACGGGTCGAAATCACCACGCAGAACCACGGCTTCGCGGTGGATCCCGCGGGACTGGAGGCCGTGGGTCTGGCGCCCACGCACGTTAACCTCAACGACGGGACAGTGGAGGGGATGCGGCACCGCTCACTCCCGATCTTCTCGGTGCAGTACCATCCGGAGTCCTCCGCCGGGCCGCACGATTCGACATACCTCTTTCTGCGCTTCCAGGAACTTATGACCACAAAGGCTCCGCTTAAGGCGCCGCGCGGAAACAACTACTGTGTTTGATGAGAGGGGGGGCTCACGGGGCATGAACGAATATCTCGGAGATCTAATGCGAGAAATCTTTTCGTCTAACTCCTTTCCGCGCGGCGCCTTATATGGAATTCGTACAAAAATAAAGCGAGGTTAGGAAGAAAACGGATACAACAGTCAACGACAGAAGTTATTTTTGCGCGAATTCTAAGGTCCAATCAGGAGGTGAGGAATGAACCAGCGCCGGCAAGTGATCGTCGATGCGAAACTCCAACTTCACTATTTTTGGCTGTGGATCTTGGTGGCGCTCGGGGTCATCGCGGTGATCGCCATCTTCGCGCTGTCCTGGTGGTCCGAAGGGCTCATTCAGGAACAGATCGTGGCTGACACCATGAAGCGGATCCTTTGGATCACAGGCGCCTATATCATGGTGCTTTCGCTTATTTTTGGGTCGTATGCGATTTTCCATATGCACCGGGTGGCCGGGCCCGTCTACCGCCTCAACCGTTGCATCGATGACCTTCTGAACGGGCAGTACGCTCTGCCGATCACCTTGCGCAAGAAAGATTATTTTCACGAGCTGGCGGAGAACCTCGACATCCTGCGAAATCAACTCTTGGCTGACCGTCAGGAGATCGAGAGAGTCCACGAGAAGATTAAGGCCTCTGACTACATTGAGGCCAGTCGCCTCCTGGAAAAACTCCTGGCTCGCACCTCGCCGAAGGCGCCTTCCGACGGCGTCTAACGGGAGGACCCTGCCCACGGCGCCTCGGCCCCATGAAACATCCCAATACCTGCGTCGTCGGCCTCCAGTGGGGAGACGAAGGAAAGGGGCGGATCACCGACCTTTTAGCTCCCCAGTTCGATCTCGTGGTGCGCTACCAGGGAGGCGGCAATGCTGGGCACACCATCGTCGAGAAGGACAAGTTCATCCTTCACCTTGTGCCGTCGGGGATCTTGCACCCGGACATCCAGTGTGTGATCGGGAACGGTGTCGTCGTGGATCCGGAACTTCTCCTGCAAGAGATCCAAGAGCTTAAGAGCCGCGGCGTGAGCGTGGCAGGGCGTCTCTTCCTCTCGGAGCGGGCGCATCTGGTGTTCCCATTCCACAAACAGCTCGACGCCCTCCAGGAAAGCCAAGGCCGGAAGATCGGGACGACCGGCCGCGGGATCGGGCCCTGCTACACCGACAAGATCGCGAGGCTTGGGATCCGCGTGGTCGATCTCTACACCCCTGAGCATCTGGAGACGCGCCTGCGCCAAGTGGTGGAGTCAAAGAACCGGCTTCTGGCATCCTATGACCAGGGACCGCTCGATTTCGCTGGGATCCTCGAGGCGGCCCGGACCGACGCCGCGCGCCTGGCGCCCTACGTCGCCGACACGGTCAAACTTCTGCACGAGGCGATCGCGGGCGGCAAAAGCGTGCTGTTTGAGGGGGCTCAAGGGTCGCTCCTCGATGTGGATCTCGGAACGTATCCATACGTCACGTCGTCCAACTCTACCACCTGCGGGATCGCTGCGGGTTTGGGAATCCCTCCACGCTCGGTCCAAAAGGTCTTGGGCGTCGTCAAGGCGTACACCACCCGCGTGGGGGAAGGGCCATTTCCGACTGAACTTGCAAACCCCGAAGGGGACCGGATCCGCGAAAAGGGAAAGGAATACGGCGCGACGACCGGACGCCCCCGCCGCTGCGGATGGTTCGACGCGGTAGCGGGCCGCTACGCGGTCATGATTAATGGCGTGGATACGCTGGCGATCACGATGCTCGATGTCTTGGGGGGATTCGAGCGGATCAAGATCTGCACGGAGTACCGGTGCGGGAACGAACGGATCCGGGATTTTCCCGCGGACTTAAGCCGCTTGGAGGCGTGCCAGCCGCAGTACATCGAGCTCGCCGGCTGGAGCGACGCGATCTCACAGGCCCGTCAGGCCGACGAGATCCCGGTCCAGGCCAAGACTTTTCTCGATACCGTCTCGTCGCTTCTGGGGGCGCCGATCGAGATCGTCTCGGTCGGGGCTCACCGGGATCATGTCATCCACCTAAAAGGCTCCTGAGAAAGGCAATGATTCACGTGTTTCCCCAGTTTGAAAAGGTTCGTGGGATGCAGTTAAATCCAAAAACAAAAATTCAAAATCCCAAGGAAATCCAAAATCCCAATTCCAAAAGTGCTTGGAAAAAACAACCTAAGATCTGGGGATTAGGGGAAATTCACACAGCGATCCTCCGAACTCTTATGGCCCTGGGGCTGGCGATGCTGGCGGCGGCTGGCTGCGCAAAAAAACAACCCTGGAACGAGCCGCCTCTGCCTTCCTGGCCTTATTTTTCCGAGATGGAAAAACGGTTCGCGGACGCGGCATTCTCGGGAGTCGTGGATCTGGCGGTGCGTCACAATCATGAGAAAACCCGTGAACGGGAACGGATCCTGTTCATAGTCGGAGAGTCGTACTTTCATCTCGGGCAGAATTACCGCGCTTGTCTGAACTATCTGGATCTCCTGGAGGAGTTCCCGTTTTCGCAGGTTTGCGACGCCGTCGGCCAGCGCCTGTTTGCGATTGCGCAAGAAGCCCACAAAGAGGGGTTGACGAAAGTTCGGCTTCCGAACACGCACCGCACCGTTGCGGTGCACAAGATCCTGGAGAGCAGCCTCCAGGCGAGTCCCTATGGGCCGGCCGCCGCTCCCACACGGTTCCTGCTGGGCGAGATCGCCGTGGAAAACGCACAGTATGACAAAGCCGCTCCCATCTACGAGGAGATCTACGTGGCTCAACCCCATGGCCCTTGGGCCGAGGAAGCCTTGTGGCAGTCGGCCGCTGCTTACCGACAGATCTACCGCGGCCGGGACTATGATGAAACGCCTATATTGAAAGCGGAGGCGGCTCTTCTAGAATACATTGTGCGTTACCCACAGGGCCCGCATCGATCGGAAGTGGACGCCGTCTTGAAAGAGATCGCGGGTCTGCGCACCGAACGCCTCGAGCGGAGGCGCCGGTTCTATGAGAAACGGGGATATGACGGGGCCGTGCGATATTACGAAACCTTGATCCAGGACGCGAAACGATAACGGTCTTCTCATGGCGCCATCCAAAAAGAAGCCTTCCCCGCCCCCTGAGGAGCCGCCTCCCACCGGTACAGGACGCAGTCTTCTTGTCTTGTTCATCCTTGCAGCGATGGGCCTCTTCGCGGTCGACTACTATTTGCGTGGCAACACCGAACCGGTCACCTTGGGCGAGGCGGAGGAGATGCTTGCCCAAGGCAAGATCCAGGAGGTCGTGATCCAAGATGACGCGATCATACTGACGCCGAGGGAAACGCCGAGACCCGTGGGATCCGACGGAGAGAGAAAAAAACCGCGCCGCTTGCGGGCCCAAGCCCCCCAGGAGTGGATCAAGACCCTTCGTACGGATCTTCAGAGTGCCAAACGCGAGGGACGCCTTGAGACATACGACTACGATCCTTCCAGTCAGATCTGGATCTTGCTCCTCAGCCAAATCCTCCCGGTGGCGCTCCTCGTGGGGCTCATCTATTTCCTGTTCGTGCGCCCCTTCCGCGGGCCTGGAGGGCCCGCGGGGCTTCTCAGTTTCGGCAAGAGCCGGGCGACGATCTCCTCGCAGAACAAGACCGGCATCACCTTCGCTGACGTGGCGGGGATCGACGAGGCCAAGGAAGAGGTCCAGGAGATCATCCAGTTCCTAAAAAATCCCCAGAAATTCATCAAGGTTGGCGCGCGCATCCCGCGCGGATGCCTTCTGGTGGGCCCGCCCGGGGCGGGCAAGACCCTTCTGGCCAAAGCGATCTCGGGGGAGGCGGGAGTGCCGTTTTTTGGGATTTGCGGCTCGGATTTTGTCGAGATGTTCGTCGGGGTGGGGGCCTCGCGGGTTCGCGACCTCTTCAAGACCGCCAAGTCCAAATCCCCCTGCATTATCTTCTTGGACGAAATCGACGCGGTGGGCCGGCGGCGCGGCACGGGCCTGGGCGGAGGGCACGACGAGCGGGAGCAAACCTTGAACGCGATCCTCGTCGAGATGGACGGGTTCGAGACCGACAGCCAGGTGATCGTGATCGCTGCCACGAACCGTCCGGACATCCTCGACCCGGCGCTTCTTCGCCCGGGCCGCTTCGACCGCGAAATCATGGTAGACCTCCCGGATCTCTTGGGCCGTTTTCAGATCCTGCAGGTGCATGCCCGCAAGGTGAAGCTCACCGCCGAGGTCGACCTCATGACGATCGCGCGGGGGACGACGGGATATTCCGGGGCGGATCTCGAGGCCCTGATCAACGAAGCGGCGCTGTCTACCGTTATGCAGGGAAAGTCCGCCGTCGAGATGCCGGACCTCCTCGAGGCCCGCGACAAGGTGAAGTGGGGGCGCAAAAAAAAGAGCCGCATGAAATCGATGGAGGAAGAGGACAAGCGGATCACCGCCATCCATGAGTCGGGACATGCCATCACGGCGAAATTCACTCCCGACGCAGAGCCGGTCCACCAGGTCAGCATCATCCCGATGGGGATGTCGCTGGGGCATACCCTCCAGCTCCCGGAAAGAGACCGCTACCATATCCAGCGCAAGAAGCTGCTCGCGAACATCTCGGTCCTCTTCGGAGGACGCGTCGCGGAAGAGCTCTTCTGCAACGATATTTCGACAGGGGCCCAGAACGACATCGAGAAGGCGACAGAGCTTGCCCGGCGCATGGTCTGCGAGTGGGGGATGAGCGAACGGATGGGGCCGATCAAATACGCCGATTCAGAAGAGCATCTTTTCCTGGGGCGCGAAGTGACCCGCACGGAAACGTACAGCCAGGTCACCTCGGAATCGATCGACCGTGAGATCCGTCACATTTTGGACAGCTGCTACCAGCAGACACGACAGATCATCCAATCGCACGGCGCGGACATGAAAAAGCTCGCGGACGCCCTCGTGCAGTTCGAAACCCTGGACGGCGACGACGTCGACCGCCTCCTGGCCGGGGAGGACCTGGCGGCCTCCCGCGAGCGCAAGCGCCTCGCCGCCGCAGGGGGGGCCGGGAATTGGGCCGCCCCGGGACGGTCCGCCTAAGGCGCCGTGCGGAAATAACTCCCATGCCGACAGAAACCCTCCGGCAAACGCGGACCGCGGTGATGGGGGTCCTGAACGTCACACCCGACTCCTTTTCCGACGGCGGGCGTTTCCCTGATCCCGAGGCGGCGGCCGCAGCGGCCTTGCGCATGGCCGCGGAAGGAGCCTCCTGGATCGACGTGGGAGGAGAATCGAGCCGCCCCGGCGCGGCTCCCGTCTCGGCGGACGTCGAACGGGGCCGGGTCCTGCCGGTCTTGGAAAGGCTTTCCGGCCGGCTCGAGATCCCCCTGTCGATCGACACCACAAAACCGGAGGTGGCGCGCGCAGCACTGGCTATGGGCGCCTCGATCGTGAACGACGTCACGGGATTTACCAATCCCGCGATGCGGGATCTCGCCGCCGAAACGAACGCTGTCGCCGTCGTCATGCACATGCAGGGGGCACCGGCCTCGATGCAGACGGCTCCTTCGTATGGAGACGTCGTCTCTGAGATCCTCGAATTCTTGGCCGCCCAGACCGCGGCGCTAGAATCCGCGGGCGTCTCCCGCGATAAAATCTACGTGGATCCAGGAATCGGTTTTGGGAAGACCCTTGCGCACAACCTCGCGATCCTGAGCCGCATCGATACCTTCGCGGCGCTCGGGTTCCCGGTCGTGGCGGGGCCGTCCCGCAAGGCGTTTATCGGAGCCCTCACGGGGCGTCCCGTGGAAGACCGCCTGGCGGGAACGCTGGGGGCCGTAGCCTGGATGGCAGCCAAAGGAGTTTCTGTTGTCCGGGTCCATGACGTGCGCGAAGCGGTGGATTGCCTGAAGGTCTTCGAGGCCCTGAGGGAGGAAGCGGCATCATGACTGGCCTCCTGACGCGCGCCATCGAGATCCTGGTGATCTCCCTGGTAGTCTACGGGACCCTCCGCTTCCTGCGCGGAACGGTGGGCGGCGGCATCCTCACGGGGCTCGCCTGGATCTTGGGTGTGGCTCTGGCCGGCTGGGCCGGGTTTCACCAGCTGGGCCTAGAATTTCAAATCCTGCCGACTCTAGCCAACTGGTTCCTAACGCTTTCGACCTTCGCGCTCCTGGTGATCTTTCAGCCGGAACTGCGCCGGGGACTTGTGCGCCTCGGGCGCAACCCCTGGCAGGAGATCTTCTCGGCGACCGAAGCCCAAATCGTGGAGGAAATCACGGAGGCGATGACCATGTTGTCTCGGGAGAAGATCGGGGCGCTCATCGCGATCGAACGCGAAGTGGGCCTCCGAAGCTACATCGAAAGCTCCAAGGGAATCAAGGTGGACGCCGAGGTGACGGCCGCGCTTTTGAGGACGCTCTTCTGGCCCAACACGGCCCTTCACGACGGGGGGGTGATCATTCGAGAGCGCCGCGTCGCAGCGGCGGGGTGCTTCTTCCCTTTAAGCGACAATCCGAACCTCCCCGCCGATTGCGGAAGCCGCCATCGGGCGGCCCTGGGCCTCTCGGAGGAGACGGACTCCGTCATCGTCATCGCCTCGGAAGAAACAGGGGCGATCTCAGTGGCGATCAATGGCCAGCTCACGCGCAATCTCACGGGCGACGCTCTGAGGGATCTCCTCAGACGCGAATACATCCGCAAGGACAGAAGACAAAGGAAAAAAGAGGGCGATGGAAAACTTCATCAAAAGCCTCATCACGCACGACCTAAAGCTTAAGGCCGCCGCACTGCTCC
The DNA here is from genome assembly GCA_005239795.1 of Planctomycetales bacterium. GTDB lineage: Bacteria > Planctomycetota > SBBH01 > SBBH01 > SBBH01 > SBBH01. The sequence goes on along the minus strand of SBBH01000244.1, from coordinate 10,972 downwards.
TGGGCGCCGGCATCTGGAATGGCGTCCATCAGTTGACGCTGGATGAAATCTCCTTGGCCGAGGTCCCTGTCGAGGTGGTTATCCCGAGCGGCAAGGACTGGTCCGTGCGCCTGCGTCCATCGGCGGTTCGCCTCAAGGTCTCAGGCCCCAAGCACCTCATTGAAAAACTTCAGGACAGGCCCCTCGCGGTGCGGATTCCCCTCGGGGCGGAAATCACCGCGGACGGTACCGAACGACGCATTCTTGTGGAAGCCTCGCACCTCTCCGTGCGCCTGCGAGGAGTCACCGTCGAGAGCCGTCCCTCCGAGGTCTCTTTCTTCGTCGACGAGCGGGTGACAATGTCGTTTGACGTCGTGGCCGATGTGGCCGATCCCCCGCCCGGATCCGGATTCAAGGTGGAAAAATGCTTCGCACACCCTTCCACGGTGAGAGTACAGGGACCGAAAACGCTTCTTTCAGCCGCCAAAGAGAAGGGAATGACCTTGCACACAGTCCGCGTCGATCCCGGATATCAGACGGAAGGGAATCCCCAATTCAACGGCGTCCATCTCGTCTCCATGCTCGACGGCGTCCTGGTGGAATGCACCCCGTCGGCCGTGGCGGTTTTCGTCACCGTGGTCCAGGAGCGCGAGCATCTGCGCTTGGATAAGATTCCCCTCCAGCGCCTTGTGAACCCTCTGGAGGCGCCCCGAACCGTGGCGGTGCAGCCGGACATTTCCATCACCCTGAAGGGGACCAAGACCGTGCGCTTGGCCGACGGAAGGCCAAAACCTTTTAGGGAGCTGACCCCCTCGGATGTCACGGCTTACATCCAGATCCCTCCCGACCTTCCCAGAGGCAAACATCAAGCTGTCAAGGTCTCCTTGCTTCTTCCCGAAGGAGCGACGCTTGAAGAAGACCCGCCGACAGTCCCCCTTGAAATCAAATGATCCCATGAGCGAAACGCCTGAGTGCAAATATTTCGGGACCGACGGCGTGCGGGACGTCGCGGGCCGAGGACTGCTCGCGCCCGCGGCCGTGGATCGGTGGGGGGAGGCGATCGCACGCTACATCCGCCGCGCCGGCCGATCCGGAAAGATCGGCCCTCTCCTCATCGGCCGGGACACGCGCGAGTCGGGGCCCTGGATCAGCCGCCGTATCGCCGCGGTCCTTTCTGCCCATGACCTTTTGACGCTCGACGCGGGGGTGATCCCGACCGCGGCCGTGTCCTTCCTGGTGCGGGACCTCGGCGCTGGGCTCGGGATCGTCGTATCCGCCTCCCACAACCCGGCCGAATACAACGGCCTCAAGCTGATCGACGCGGGAGGGCGCAAGCTCTCTCCCCGCGACGAGCGCGCCATCGAGGAGATCTGGGAGACTCTTCCTGCGGCGCCCGCTGCGGCTTGCGAAGACTCCGCCGCCGCCCCTTTCTCGTGGGAGGAACGGTATCTTTCGGCGCTTTCGCGCCATTTCAAGGATCTGTCGCTTGCGGGGAAAACGGTCCTCTTGGACTGCGCCAGCGGTGCGGCCCACAAGATCGCCCCGTGCGTTTTCGCGCATTTCGGGGCCCGCGTCAAAACCGTGGACCCGGCCCCGGACGGCCGCAATATCAACAGCGGCTTCGGCGCCCTGCACCCCGAACCCCTGCTTCAGGCGCATCGGGCCGAACGCCCCCTCGTCTCGTTCGCTTTCGACGGGGACGCCGACCGGGTACTCCTGCTCGACGCGCAAGGGACCTTGCGCGACGGCGACGACATCCTGGCGTTTGCGGCCACGGCGCGCCGGACGCTGACGCTGGAGGATCCCCTGACGGTGGTCACGACGGTTCTTTCCAACGTCGGGTTGGACCTTTTTCTGGCGCCCCTGGGGGTGCGCGTCCTGCGTTGCGATGTGGGGGACCGGCACGTGACCGAGGCGGTTCTGCGCACGGGAGCCCTCGTGGGAGGAGAGCCTTCCGGGCACGTGGTCTTCCCGGACTGGGGACCAACCGGGGACGGGATCGTGACGGCGCTTTCGCTCCTGGCGCTGGCCCAGGACGCCAAGCTCGACTTCGCCGGGGCGCTCGCGGGGTTCGCGCGCGCGCCCAGCATCGCCCGCAACATCAAGGTCGCCCAGCGCCCTCCCCTTGAAACCCTTCCCAGCGTCGCCGCGGCCCTTTCCGAGGGGCGCCGGGATCTCGCCGAAGCGGGGCGGATCCTTCTTCGCTATTCGGGGACCGAACCGTTGGCCCGCGTTCTTGTGGAGGGGCGCGACGCCCAGCGCTGTGAACGGATCGCCGACAGGATCGCCGAGGCGATCCGCCAGGAGGTGGGGGCATGATCGCACTCGGCGTCAACATCGACCATGTGGCGACGCTCCGTCAGGCCCGCTACCGCGACCAGAAATCCTCCTTTCCCGCGCCCGAGCCCGACCCTATCGAGGCGGCCCGGATCGCCGAAAAGGCGGGGGCCGAGGGGATCACAGCCCATCTGCGCGAGGACCGCCGCCATGTCATCGACCGCGACATTCGGCACCTGGGCAGAGTCGTCCACGGAAAATTCAACTTGGAGATGTCGGCGGCCGAGGACGTGGTGCGCCGAGCCCTCTTGGTGCGCCCAGATCAGGCGACACTGGTGCCAGAGCGGCGCGCCGAGGTGACGACGGAAGGGGGGCTTTCCCTCAAATCGGGCCGAAACAAAGAAAAACTCGCCCGCGTGATCAAGAGGCTTTCGGCCCGGCACATCGCGGTCAGCCTTTTTATCGATCCCGACAGCGCTGCCGTGCGCGCCGCAGCGGCTCTGGAAGCGGATGCGGTGGAGATCCACACCGGCTCTTACGCCAATGCGCGCGGCCGCGCCGCGCGCCGGGAACTCTCGCGCATCCGGCACGCCGCAGAGGAAGCGGCCGGCCTGGGCCTGGCCGTCTACGCCGGCCACGGACTGAACTATGTCAACATTGCCGGCATCCTCGCGATTCCTGAAATCGCGGAAGTCAATATCGGCCACAGTATTGTCTCGCACGCCATGTTTGTCGGATTCGCGCAGGCAGTTCGGGAAATGAAAGCGCTTCTGGCATGGGCCCCCAAGCGCCAAAATCAGGCCAAGCGGACATAAGAGCCCATGTTCTCAGGTTCGATGGTTGCGCTGGCCACTCCCTTCCGGAAGGGACGCGTCGATTTCACAGCGATCGACAGGCTTGTCGATTTCCAGCTGGCCGAGGGGACCCAGGGACTTGTGCCTTGCGGGACGACGGGGGAGGCATCGACCCTCTCTCTTGACGAATACCGCGCGGTGGTGTCGCGCGTCGTCCGGCGCGCCAGGGGGCGCCTCCCTGTCCTCGCGGGGGCCGGCTCGAACAACACTGAGCATTCGATCGCGCTGGGACGGACCGCCGCCAAAGCCGGCGCTGACGGGATCCTGGTTGTCACTCCTTACTACAACAAGCCGACGCAGGAAGGGCTCTATGCTCACTATTCGCAGTTGGCCCGGGAAACGCGGTTCCCCATCGTCCTCTACAACGTCCCCTCCCGGACCGGCATTGCGATAGCGCCCGACACGGTGGCGCGCCTCTTTGCGATCAAGAACATCGTGGCAATCAAAGAAGCTTCCGGGGCCATCGAGACGGCGACCGAGATCCTGTCCCTCTGCAGGATCCCGCTCCTCTCAGGGACCGACGCCGTAAACCTGCCCTTGATGGCGATCGGGGCGGTGGGGGCGATCTCGGTCGTGGCCAATGTCGCCCCGCGCCTCGTGCGCCGGATGATCGACGCCGCGCAGGCCAAAGACTGGAAGACGGCTCGGATCCTCCACTACACATTATATCCGCTGGCCAAGAATCTCTTTCTCGAGGCGAATCCAATCCCCGTCAAGGCGGCCCTGCGGATGATGGGGTTATGCTCCGATGAACTACGGCTTCCACTGACGCGCCTTGCGAAGCGCTACGAATCCGCTGTCCGCCAGGCGCTTCTTCATGCCGACTGCCCCCTTGTAAAACGGTGACAAATGCTTGATTTTAAGAGGGTTTCGCTTTAGAGTCTTTTCGGGTTTTTTCATGAGAACCAAGAAGGATATCGTCCGTCAGATTTCCGAAGAGTTTGCCCTCACCAAGGTTGACACCAAAAAAGTGGTTCAGCGAACCTTTGACGCCATCATCGACACACTGGTCGCCGATGGCCGTATCGAACTCAGGAATTTCGGGGTCTTTCGCGTGAAACGCCGAAAGCCCCGCAAGGCCCGAAACCCCCGTACAGGGGCATCGGTCCAGCTGGGGTTCCGCAACGTCGTAACCTTCAAGCCGGGAAAGATCATGGAAGAGCGCGTGAAGGGCGCCGTCATCCCGGCTCTGGAAAAGAAAACCTAGCCCTCAGGAGCTGTGCGGAACTACTTCTCACTCTTTTCCGCACGGTCCCTTATATAGGATTCGCGCGAAAAAAGTTGAGCGGAAAAGACCACCATGTCTGCGTATGACATTGTCATTCTTCCTGGAGACGGCATCGGCAAGGAGGTCATGGCGCAAGGGGAGAAAATCCTCCAGATCGCGGCCGAGACGTTCGGGGTCTCCCTCTCGACCGAAACGATCCCTTGCGGGGGGGAATATTACCTAGCGCACGGCAACCGCGACTGGCCCGAGGGTTCGGAGGAGCGCTGCCAGAAGGCGGATCTTATCTTCCTGGGAGCGGTCGGGTGGCCCTCCCCGAACGGGTCCGGCCCGGTCCTGATGAAAAATGGCAAGATGGCCGGCTACAGTCCGGTGATCGGCCTCCGGACAGGGCTCGACCTTTACGCCAACGTCCGACCGGTGAAGCTCTACAGGGGCGTCTCCCACCGCATCCACGGGATCCACAAGCCGGTCTGGGACGCCGACAAGGTCGACATGGTGTTCGTGCGCGAGAACACCGAGGGGCTTTACGCCGGCGTGGGGGGGATCCTGGCGCCGGGGCGCCGGGAAAAGGTCGCGATCGACACGCGCGTCATCACCCGCGAGGGAGCCGAGCGGGTCATCCGCTACGCCTACGAGCTGGCCCGGAAGCGCCCCCGTGGCGCTCCGGCCGATGGCAAGAAACGCGTCACTTGCGTGGTGAAGGATAATGTTCTTAAAGGGTGCCAGTTCTTCTCCCGCGTCTTCTTCGAGGTGGGGAAGCAATACCCAGAGATCGAGCAGGAGACCGCTATCGTTGATGCCTTCACGCAATGGCTCATCACCGGCCCGGAGCACTACAACGTCATCGTGACCACCAACATGTTTGGCGACATCGTGACAGATCTGGCCTCGGTCCTCCAGGGGGGGATGGGGATGGCCGTGGGGTGCAATATCGGCGAGAAGCATGCCATGTTCGAGCCGATCCACGGCTCGGCCCCCAAGCACGCTGGGCAGGACAAGGCCAACCCCTTGGCCACGATCCTGACGGTGGCCGAAGGCCTGCGGTGGCTCGCCGAGCGTAAAAAAGATGAAGCGCTCCGCTTGGCCGGCGACGCGATCGAGGACGCGGTCGTGGAGCTTCTCTTCGAGGGGAAAACCCTGACCTATGACCTCGTGGGCCCCGAGAAGGCTAGCCCCTTGAGCACCGTGGGGGAGGCGGTTTCAGCCCGCTTGAGAGGCCGCAAATCTAAAAAGTAAAGAAGCTGGGGAGGGCGGCTCAAGGCCCCCCTCCCCGTAAGTCGAGAGCGCGGTTACGTCGGGATCCGACTTTGGCAGAAGGGGCCGGGCTCCACTCCCACACAACCTCGACGACCGGTTGACCGACCCAACTTCCTTTTTTCTAACCCAACCGCCTCTGCCGCAAGGGAGGACTAATTCCCCGGGATCCTTCCCCATGCGCTCTCTACCAGAACCTAAGTAGCCCGAGATTTCAGGGCCGTCAAGGGAACAAAAAAATATTCCGCGAAATTATTTCCGCACGACCCCTTATCGCAACGGCGTCGGTGGATCGTAAGCGCAGTAGGGCTCCGAGGCCAGAGAGTCGCCCGTCACGCTGTAGGAGCGCGAACGCGAGCCGCCGCAGAGATCCCTAAAATCGCACCAGCCACACTTCCCCTTAAGCTTCGTGTAATCGCGCAGTTCCCGGAAGAGGGGGGCGTTGCGGTAGATATCGACAAGCGATCTTTCGCGAACATTCCCGCCCGAGATGGGCAGAAAGCCGCTCGGGCAGACGTCCCCATGGTGCGAAATGAAGACGAATCCATTGGCGTCATTGATCCCCTTCACAGAACGGCCGACCTCCTCGGAGGCGTCCGCCGCGGGGCGGGCCTTGCCGGTCAGGAAGTCAGGGGAGATCCAGCCGCCGGGCTCCATCGCGAAAGCGCCGGGCACTGGAGCCTGGATGAGTCCTTCGGCGCGGCGTCTCTGGATCACCACGCGTCGGTAGTGCTGGGCGGCGGTGGTCTTGATGTCGAAGGGCATTTCCTTCGAAAGGTCGTAGAGCAAATTAAAAATCTCCTCGTGCTCGGCGGCGTCCAACATCTCCTCTTTTTTTCCGCGGCCGACAGGGACCAGGAAAAAAACCGCCCAGAGACAGATGTCCTCTTTCGCGAGAAGCCAGGCGATGTCGCGCACGTGCGCCTTGTTGTGGCGCGTGACGGTGGTATTGACCTGCACCGGGAGGTCAATCGCGCGGGCGTGGCGGATGCACTGGATCGTCCAGTCGTAGGAGCCGGGGACGCGTCGGAAGGCGTCGTGGCTCGCCTGGCCGTGCCCATCAAGGCTCACCGCCATGCGCGCCAGTCCTGCGTCTTTCATCTCCTGGATCTTCTGGCGCGTCATGAGCGGCGTCGCCGACGGTGTCAGGGTGACACGAAGCCCTTTCTTGTCGGCATAGCGGATGATGTCGAAGATGTCGGGGCGCTTCAAAGGATCCCCTCCGGTCAGGACGAAGAGGGGGTGTCCGAACTCGCGGATTTGATCGACAAGTTTATAGGCCTCACCGATCGAAAGCTCCAGGGGATCGCGCCAGGGGCGCGCCTGGGCCCGGCAATGGACGCACGCCAGGTCGCACCCTTGCGTCACCTCCCAGATTACGATAAAGGGGGCCTTGTCGAAGTCGACCGACGCGAAATCAGGCTTTGGCCGGACCTCAAGGATTTTCCTCACATCGCTTTCCACGGTTGTCGATCCTATCGAGGGAAGCAGAGGGCATTCAAGGGTTGACAGGTGTTCGACCGCGGGTAGGGTTCACTAGAGGCGGTACAGGAGAAAGACCATGCCTAATTCCTTATCGAGCGCCATCTTCCGCATGGAGAGACGCTTTCCCCCGTGGGCGCGGCGCGCCTGGCCCGCTTATCTTCTTGTGGCCATCTTCTTCTTCATCTGCGTAGTCTCGGTCATCAAGCTCATGTCTTTTTCCTTCGATCTGATGCCAAAGCCTGCCACCGCCTCCTCGCCGTCGGGGGAGACCATCGGCACCGCCGTGAAGGTGGAAGGGGGATACCGCAAGGTCTATCGCGCCGAGGAGAAAGACGGGCAGATCCAAATCATCGTCCAGGAAGTGACGCCGGCCCCCTCGCAATAAGGATTCGTGCAAGAATAACTGAAATCAGTTATTTCTGAACGGTCCCTAAGAGCAACCGCTCGTCGCTCCGCAGTTCGGGCAACGGTGGCAGCTGCCGCTGCGCACCATGACCGAGCCGCACTCGTGGCACACGGGGGAGTCGGACTGAGACTCAAAGATCCGCTTCTCGACCCGTTCGCTCGCCGTCTGCGCAGGAGCCACCGCCGCCTGGGAGGGGAGCGGCGCCGCCACACGCGTCGGGGCGGGGATATCCGCCGCTTCCATCGGCTGCTCGTCGGCCGGCATGAATTTTAAGGAGAGCCATCGGAAGATGTAGTCGATCACTGATTTTGCGGCCGGCAGGGCGGGGTTGTTAGTGAACCCGGCCGGCTCGAACCGCGTGTAGCTGAATTTGTTCACCAGCACCTCGAGCGGCACCCCGTATTGAAGGGCGATCGAGGTAAGGGTCGCCACCGAATCCATAAGGCCGGAGACGGTCGAGCCCTCCTTGGCCATGGTGATGAAGATCTCGCCGGGGCGGCCGTCCTCGTACATCCCGACCGTGATGTACCCCTCGTGGCCGGCCACGCTGAATTTGTGCGTAATCGACCTGCGCTCGTCTAAGAGGCGGCGCCGGAACGGCTGGGGGAGCGCCGCGGGGACAGGGGCAGCGGTTTCTGGCGCTGCCGCCAGAGACTGGACAGGTGCGGCAGGAGGGGCCTCCACAGACCCGGCGGCAGGGGAGGGGGCTTCCGTTTTCGTCTCCTCCTTCGACTCCCCCGACTCCATCGAGGTGTTCAACGGCTGGCTCCGCTTGCATCCGTCACGATAGATCGCGATCGCTTTCAGGCCCATCCGCCAGGCGTCGATGTAGGTCTGCATGACGTCGTCCGGCGACGTCGCTGTGGGCATATTGACCGTCTTCGAGATCGCGCCGGAGACGAAGGGCTGGGCCGCCGCCATCATCCGGACATGCCCCATGTGGTGGATCGTCCGAACCCCCTTGTGCGGCTTGAAGGCGCAGTCGAACACCCCCAGGTGCTCCGCTTTCAAGTGAGGAGCCCCCTCGATCGTCTCTTCCCGGTCGATGTAATCGACGATCGCCTGAACCTGCCCGTCGGAATACCCCAGGACCCGCAGCGCTTCGGGCACGGTGCGGTTGACGATCTTCAAGAGGCCGCCTCCCACGAGCTTCTTGTACTTGATGAGGGCGATGTCGGGTTCGATCCCGGTCGTGTCGCAATCCATCATGAACCCGATCGTGCCGGTGGGGGCGATCACTGTGACCTGGGAATTCTTGTAGCCGTGTCGCTCGCCGTTCTCCAGGGCCTCATCCCACGACTCGTGGGCGGCGCGCAGGAGCTCCCCGTCGACCAAGGCGGCATCGATGTCGTCCACGGCTGAGCGGTGTTTGTGGATCACGCGTAGCATCGGCTCCCTGTTCTCTAGAAATCCCGCGAACGGCCCCAGCTCCCGGGCGATCTCGGCCGAGGTGTTGTACGCCTCGCCGGTCATGAGGGCCGTGATCGCGCCGCAGATCGCGAACCCTTCAGGGTTGTCGTAGGCGACGCCGCGCGACATGAGGTAGGCCCCAAGATTGGCATATCCCAACCCCAGCGGCCGGAAATTGTAGGAATTGACCTCGATCGCAGGGGTGGGGTAGCTCGCGTTGTCGACGATCATGTCCTGGGCGATGATCGCGATCCGGACGGCGTGCCGGAAGGTCCGCACGTCAAAGGAGCCGTCCGGCCGGCGGAATTTCATCAGGTTCAAGGACGAGAGGTTGCAGGCCGTGTTGTCCAGGAACATGTACTCGCTGCAGGGGTTCGAGGCATTGATCCGTCCGGTGTTGGCGCTCGTGTGCCAGTCGTTGATAGTGGTATCAAACTGCAGGCCGGGATCGCCGCAGGACCAGGCCGAGGCGACGATCTTGCGCATGATGTCGCGAGCGCGGTAGGTCTCGACGACGGAGCCGTCGCGCACGGCGCGCGTATGCCACTCGCCGTCCTCGACCACGGCGTTCATGAAGGCGTCCGTGACGCGGACGCTGTTGTTGGAGTTCTGGAAAAAAATAGAGCTGTACGCTTCCCCGTTGATGGAGCCGTCGTACCCCGCCTCGATCAAGTGCCAGGCCTTCTTTTCCTCGCTGGACTTGCACTCGATGAACTCCACGATGTCCGGGTGGTCCGCGTTCAGGATCACCATCTTGGCGGCGCGGCGGGTCTTGCCGCCCGATTTGATGACGCCGGCGAAGGCGTCGTACCCCTTCATGAAGGAGACTGGGCCTGACGCCCAACCGCCGGAGGAGAGGCGCTCACGGGAGGAGCGGATGGTGGAAAGGTTCGTGCCGGTCCCCGAGCCCCATTTGAAGAGCATCCCCTCGGTGCGAGCCAACGCGTAGATCGACTCCATCGTGTCCTCGACCGAATTGATGAAACAGGCGGAGCACTGGGGACGCTCCTCGATGCCGACGTTGAACCAGACCGGGCTGTTGAAGGCCAGCATCTGATGGACCAGGAGATAGATAAGTTCTTCCTCGAACGCCTTTGCGTCGTCTTCGCTGACAAAATATCCCTGCCGGCGGCCCCACTTGGCGATCGTCAAGGCGACGCGATTGATGAGCTGTTTGACGCTGGTTTCGCGGCCGGGGCGGTCGACGGCCCCCTTGAAATACTTGGAAACCACCACGTTGACGGCCAGCTGAGTCCAGGAGGCGGGAACCTCGACATCTTTCTGTTCGAAGATCACCTCTCCATTATCGTTGACGATTTGGGCGGTGCGCTTCTCCCAGGTGATCTCGTTGTAGGGATGAACGCCGGCCTTGGTAAAGTACCGGATGATTTTCAGCCCCCTAGGATGCGGCCGCGACGGCGCGCTGATCCGGGCGCCCGGCGTCTGGGTCTCCATCCCTTGGTTTCCTTCCTGGATCCCGGTCTTCATGCCCCGCCCCCTTTCACGATCCTAGATCACTAGACACTAGATATTGTGGAATTCTGAGGGAGTCTATACAAGGTATCGGTATCGTCAAGAAAAAACTTAAAATTTTATCGCGCTTTCTTGAAAAAAACGTGGGGCTTGACAGCCGTTGCCTGAGCCAGTACACCACCCCCCTCCTGTGTCATCCGCCATGTCGAAAATGGGGCCCCCTCTAACCCCCTTGCCCCCTTCCCATAAAGCCCTGACTCTGGCCATAAAGACCGTCCAGATGCTGGCAGTCGACGCGGTCGAGCAAGCCCAGTCGGGGCACCCCGGCATGCCGATGGGGACCGCCGACTTCGCCTGCATCCTATGGCTCGAGCACCTTGCGTACAACCCCCAGGATCCACAATGGTTAGGACGAGATCGGTTCGTCCTGTCAGCCGGCCACGGGAGCATGCTCCTCTACGGCCTTCTGCATCTGTCCGGGTACGACATTTCGCTCGAGGAGATCAAAAGATTCCGTCAGTGGGGAAGCAAGACACCGGGGCACCCTGAACATGGCCTGACGCCAGGGATCGAAGTCACGACCGGCCCCTTGGGGCAGGGGGTGGG
>SBBH01000241.1 GCA_005239795.1 Planctomycetales bacterium | reverse complement strand
GCGCGGCCGCACTTGTAGCAGTGAGGGGTCCCCACGCGCGCAAAGAGGACCCGCAGGTAATCGTAGATCTCGGTGGTGGTGGCGACGGTCGAACGAGGGTTCGAAATCCCGGTCCTCTGCTCGATCGAGATCGTGGGGGGCAGCCCCTCGATCGACTCGACGTTCGGTTTTTCCATCTGCTCCAGGAACTGCCGGGCATAGGCGGAGAGCGACTCGACATAGCGCCTCTGCCCTTCGGCATAAATCGTGTCGAATGCCAGGGAGGATTTCCCCGAGCCGGACAATCCCGTGATGACGACAAGCCTGTCCCGGGGGATCGAGACCGTGACCCCTTTCAGGTTGTGCTCGCGGGCCTCGCGGACGACGATGCTCCGGCTGGCTGTCACGTCCGGCTCCTTTTCCTTATGTATGTGTTCCACTAGGGGGTTCTCGGGACGCCCTCCCGTGAAACGGACCAGACTAGCCGATTCCGGCCCAGAGGATCAAGGTTCGGACGACATGAAGCTCGAGACCTTCCCTGCGGATCGTCTCCCTCCCCCTGGAGAGCTTGTCATTGCACACATCTCATTTTCGGCACTCCCGGCGAGGGTAAAGCCATGAGAGATCAGGCGCAGTCGCTGCCAGCCACGCCATACGGTGAGCCAGCTGGGATTTTCATCACTCTTACGCGCCCAAAATCCGCCCATTCGTGCGATTGCCACCAAAGTGCTCTGGTATGTCCATCCTTCCTTGGGCATTCCCACCTCATGCTCCAGGACCGCCAGTGCCTTGGACTCCAGGAAATCCGGATCAATCAGTCGTTCTGGGCGTGCGACCGTCAACAGTTTGTTCTGGAGCAACCGGACGGCCACCACGGCCACAATCCCCAAGAGAGCCGTAACCAGAAAAAGCCAAAAAAAGAAAAAAAGGGGTCAGAAAAAAAGGAAAAAAAGGGGTCAAGTCTAGAAAAAGGGGTCAAGTCTATTTTATAATATTTACCGTTCGGAATCTGAAACACAGATCTCGTGTTTGACATAAATATGTATTGGTCGTATTCTTCTATGTATGAAAACGACGGTCGACCTCAATGACGCCTTGCTCAAACAGGCCAAAGAGTTCGCCGCCCGTCATCGCCGGACCCTCACCTCCCTGATCGAGGACGCCCTGGCAGAGCTTCTGGGACGCACGCGGCAGGTCCCACCCCAGAAGAAGGTCCATCTGAAAACCTCTTCGCAATCTCCGGGGACCTGTCCAGGCGTGGACCTGGATCATTCCGCCGCCCTTCTGGATGTGATGGAAGGGGACGATGATCCTGCCTGATGTCAATATCCTGGTCTACGCGTTTCGCCGGGAGCATCGTCAGCACGCGCTCTTTCGGAAATGGATCGAAACACAGATCAACGGACCTGAGGCGTATGGGATGTCCGATCTCGTCCTGTCCGGCTTCGTCCGGGTGGTGACCCACCCGCGCGTCTTTCGACATCCGGACTCCCTGGAAGAGGCCTTGGCGTTCACCGCCCAACTTCGGGAGCAGCCCCACTGCGTACGGATCACGCCGGGACCTCGCCATTGGGAGATCTTCTCGGGGCTGTGCCAAAAAGCTCGGGCCAAGGGGAATCTCGTTCCAGACGCGTTTTTCGCGGCGATGGCCATCGAACATGGCTGCGAATGGATTACGACGGACCAGGATTACGCACGCTTTCCAGGCCTGCGCTGGCGGCATCCTTTGGAGACCGAGATCTCTTCATGACACTTGGGAACATCAAACGCAGTGGACTCGAGCCAGGAGGCTCCGCCAATTTCTATAGACTCGGGACGCAACTCCACTACACTGGCCGGAAGTCGCGTCATTTCTTCAGTTTGGAGAGAAAGAAAGTAAAGTCATGAAGAGGCGCATTTTCTTTTGCATTGTGGTTTCCATCGCTTCTGCCGGCCTGTCTGTCCTTGCATCGCCAGATGGTCGCCCGGGTGCAGTCGGTCGTCCGCAAACCCGGTTCGGAGACGGTATTCAACCTTGAAGTCCGCGGTGCGTCCTATACCGTTGGAACTTCTTGTGTGTTGGTCCATAACACGAGTTCCATAAATTCCATAAAACGTTACAGCGATACACTTGTTAAATATGGCATGGCACCACTTGACTCGAAAACGCTCCGCAAAATCGATAAAGGGTTAAAGCGGCTCCCCCCCCGAAAAAGTGGCCAAATTCCATGAATTAGGAAACGAAATTGTGGATACACTCATACACGACCTCGACATCATCAGGCAACAGGGGGTTGCAGAGGGATTGGTGACGCACTCAGCAGCACGAGAAATGATGTCGAACCTTGCTAACAGTGCTATGACAGACCTACGCGGACTTGGTCGGGACATCTTGAGGTAGACAATCGCAAAGACCCCCCAAAAAAACCGCCCTTGGGAGCGGCCACCGGCTCCCGGCCGCTATTGCACCTGCGGCGGGGTCGGGGGATTTTTCATGCTGAACATCTTCATCGCGCGGGAGAGCCAGCTTGTGGCCGGGACGATCGGGTCGACGACGAAGGCCGCTTGAGTTCGAACCACATCGCGCCGCCCCGGATACGGGTAGGGAAGCGGCTCAAAACGAAGATCGGCCCGTCCCTCCCGCGTCTCCAGGACGCTCGAAAAGACGCCGCCGATCTGCCCGGAAACCCCTTTTACTTTTGATAAGCCGCCCCCCTTTCCCCGGTACGCCTGGCAGGAGAGCCACGCGTCCCGGAGACTTTCGTGCGCCGCCATCCGGTGCGAAGCCGGCCCCTCGCCGCGCCACCCTTTCTTCTGCCAGGCGGCCCAGCGGGCCCCTTCCTGCGCTTGAAAACGCGCCGCGCCGAAATCCGAAAACCAGACGAGCGTCAGAAGCAAAATCGCGTAAATCGG
>SBBH01000076.1 GCA_005239795.1 Planctomycetales bacterium | reverse complement strand
TCCACGATCTGCTCGGCCGTCTTCCGCTTCTTCATCCCACCCCTCCTTCCCGGCCCAGCCTACCAATTCCCTGGACCAGTTTGAGGGGGCAAGGTCAGGGACGCTCTGGACGGCGATGGCGGTTGGCCTGGCCTCGGCTCTGATCGCCCTCTACGGCCGCTACCGGGAGTTGCCCGGGTGGCTCACAGGTCCCGCGACCTGCAAACTGCAGTCAAGCTCTCTTTCGCACGCCCCGCGCGGCTCTCCTGGGCGTGCCCAACAGCCTGTTGGGAGCGATGTTCTACCCCTCCTCCTGGCCTATGGGCTTCTGGCCGGCTGGGACCTCGGCCTTCTGCTCGGGGGAGCCAGTCTTGCACTGATGATGAGCGTCTTCCTGGCTGGGAGCCTTTGGAAACGGAAACTCGAGTGTCGGATCTGCTGGGCCGGCCACTGGGCCAACCTGGCGATCGGGGCGATCCTGGCCTGGAAGTTTTGGATCACAGGAAGTTAGACTCGATCGCATGGCCAGACGCTGCGGCTGGGTCAACACCGACCCCCTCTACATCGCCTACCACGACAGGGAATGGGGTGTGCCGGTGCATGATGACCGGAAACTCTTCGAGTTCCTGGTCCTCGAGAGCGCCCAGGCGGGATTGAGCTGGATCACGATCCTCAAAAAGCGCGAAAACTACCGCCAGGCGTTCGACGGGTTCGACCCGGAGAAGGTCGCGCGCTTCGACGCCCGAAAGATCCGCACGCTCCTTTCGGACGCCGGGATCGTCCGCAACCGGCTCAAAATCCAGGCCGCCGTCAACAACGCGCGGCGCTTCCTCGAGATCCAGAAGGAGTTCGGAAGCTTCGCCGCTTACAGCTGGCGCTTCGTGGGCGGCAGGCCGATCCAGAATCGCTGGAAAACCTTAAAACAGCTGCCGGCGGCGACGCCCCTCTCGGAAACCTTTAGCCGGGATCTTAAAAATCAGGGATTCTCGTTCCTGGGCCCCACGGTGATCTACGCCCACATGCAGGCCACTGGGATGGTCAACGACCATACGACCGACTGCTTCCGGCACCGCCAGGTGAAACGGCTACCCCCACCCCAACCCTCTCCCGTCAAGGGGGAGGGAGTCGTCCAGGCGCGCCCGTGAACTTGATCGTCGGAAAAAACGCGCGGTCGAATTTCCCAAGCTTCTCAGGGCCCAGGCGCCCCATCTCCTCCTCGCATCGGCGAGCCTGGGCCAAGAGCCCCTCCACGTCGACCCCCTGCCAGACGGGGCCAAAGTCGATCAGTTTATCGATCCCCCCCGACAATAGATTCGTCGCCCCCCGCCAGTTGCCGTTTTCGACGTGATAGCAGGCGACGCCGAGTTGCAAAATCCCCTGATAAAAAGCGCGCACGCGGTCGTCGGCGACAAGCCAGACCGCTTCGATCGTCTCGTGGCACTCGAAGAACTCGCGGCGGTTGAACTCCTCGATCCCCTTCCGGACGCCTGGAGGAAGAGGCGCCTCCCGGCGCCAGTCGGAGCCGTCGTCGTTGGGCATAGGGACAGTCATGGGTCATGAGACCTTTTCCACGCGCAGGAGGTTCGTGGTGCCGGGTTTCCCGAGCGGCACACCGGCCGTGATCACGATCCGGTCGCCCGTCGCCGCCATTCCAGCCCCCTTCAACCGCGCCACCGCCTCGTCGGCCAGGTGATCCAGATCCGTCGGATCCGGCGTGCAGATCGCTAAAATCCCCCAGCCGAGGGCGAGCTGGCGCGCCACCACAGCGTCGGGCGTCAGCGCCACTACCGCCGCGCGCGGCCGGTAGCGCGCAATGCGCCAGACGGTCGAACCCGACGCGGTGAAGCAGGCGACGGCGCGCGCTTTTAAAATCTCGGCGATCCGACAGGCGGAATGGGCCACGGCGTCGGAGGTCTCCGGCTCCTCATGGATGTGGGTGAGGCTCAAGCGCTCCTGGTAGTCCGGGCTCGCCTCCACCTCGCTTGCGATCCGGTCCATCATCTGGACCGCCTCGAGCGGATACTGCCCCACCGCGGTCTCGTTCGAGAGCATTACAGCGTCGGTGCCGTCAAAAATCGCGTTGGCGACGTCGGAGGCCTCGGCGCGTGTCGGGGTGGGAGACCCCACCATCGACTCGAGCATCTGGGTGGCGGTGACGACGGGTTTCCCCGCCTCGATCGCCGCGCGGATGAGGCGCTTCTGGACGATCGGGACGTCCTCGGGACGCATCTCCACGCCCAGGTCGCCGCGGGCGACCATGATCCCATCCGCCTCGGCCAGGATCTCGCCGAAATGAAAAACGGCGGCGGGCTTCTCGATCTTGGCCATGAGCTTGGCGCGCGAGCCGACGCGCGCGAGGTGCTTGCGGGCGAGCTTCAAATCCTCACGGGAGCGCACGAAGGAAAGCGCGACCCAGTCGACGGAAATGCGCGCGCCCGCCTCCAGGTCCTCGATATCCTTGGGTGTCATCGCCGGGATCGAGAGGTCCACCGCCGGCGCGTTGATCCCGGCGTGATCGGTCAAGAGGCCTCCGGTCACCACTTCCGTCGTGATCCCGGAGGAGTCAACCGATGTGATCAAAAGCTCGAGGCGCCCGTCTTTGAGAAGCAATCTCTGCCCCACCGCGACTCCCTTCACCAGATCCGGATAGGTGAGCCCCACCCGGACGGCGTCGCCGGGGGCGTCGTCCACCGTCAGGCGAAAAATCTCCCCCTTGACGAGGCGAACCCCCTCGGGGGCGCGGAACGTCCCAACCCGGATCTTCGGCCCCTGCAGGTCCTGCAACAGGCAGACGGGCCGGCCCGTCTCGTGGGCGATCTGGCGCACCG
The DNA here is from genome assembly GCA_005239795.1 of Planctomycetales bacterium. Lineage (GTDB taxonomy): Bacteria > Planctomycetota > SBBH01 > SBBH01 > SBBH01 > SBBH01. The sequence continues at coordinate 4,025 of SBBH01000076.1, read as the reverse complement.
CCTCGGCCTTGGCGGCATGCGCCGCGGAGTCGGAATGGCTGAAGTTGAGGCGGATCGCATCGACCCCCGCCACGACGAGCTGGCGGATCTTTTCGGGGGAATCGGCGGCGGGGCCCAGCGTCGCGACGATCTTGGTGCGCCGAGGGAGGCGGGTTTTGGAGCGCGTCGATGCCATATCAAATCTCCTCTAATAAGCAAGCGGAGGAGGCGCCTCCGTGTCGATTCCCAATTCCTTTGCGGCCTTGCGCGCGGCCTCCGATTTGACCTGGCCCGCGCGAACCAGCGCTGTGAGCACCGCGAAAGCGATGTGCTCGGCGTCCACCTCGAAGTAGCGCCTCAAAGCCTCGCGCGTGTCGCTCCGGCCGAACCCGTCGGTCCCGAGCGCCGTAAAATCGCGCCCCGCCCACCGCGCGATCATATCGGGGACCGACTTCATAAAATCGGAGGCCGCGACGACCGGCCCGTCCGCCTTGCCCAGCGCCTGCGTCACGTACGGGACGCGCGGGGCTTCACCCGGATGCAGGCGATTGGCACGCTCACAGGAGAGGGCCTCGCGGCGCAGTTCCACATAGCTCGTGGCGCTCCAGACGTCGGCCGCCACGCCGAATTTCTCCGCCAGGATCTCCTGCGCTCGCAGGGCCTCGCACAGGATCGAGCCGCTCCCCAGGATCTGGGCCCTCGGCTTCCCCTTCAGGGAACCGGCCGCCGACCTGAAAAGATACAGCCCCTTTAGAATTCCCTCCCGCGTCCCTTCCGGCATCGGGGGCATCGGGTAGTTCTCGTTGTAGAGCGTCAGGTAATAGAAGACGTCCTCCCCCGCCTCGTACATTCGGCGCATCCCCTCCTGCAGGATCACCGCCACCTCGTAAGCGAAGGCCGGATCGTATGACAGGCACGACGGCACGGCCGAGGCCAGGAGATGACTGTGTCCGTCCTCGTGCTGAAGTCCCTCGCCGTTCAGGGTGGTGCGGCCGGCCGTGGCCCCCAAGAGGAATCCCCGACATCGGGCGTCGGCGGCGGCCCAGATCAGATCCCCCACCCGCTGGAATCCGAACATCGAATAGAAAATGAAGAAAGGGATCATCGGTTGGGCGAGGCTCGCATAGGAGGTTCCCGCCGCCGTGAAGGAAGCCATGGAGCCCGCCTCGGTGATCCCTTCCTCGAGGATCTGGCCGTCCTGGGCCTCGGTGTAGCTCAAAAGCAGGTCCGCATCGACCGGTTTGTACTTCTGCCCCAGGGCCGCGTAGATCCTGAACTCCCGGAAGAGCGCCTCCATCCCGAAGGTACGGGCCTCGTCGGGGATGATCGGCACGACGCGCTTCCCGAATTCCCCGCTTTTCATCAGCTTGCGCAGGATCCCGACGAACGCCATGGTGGTCGAGACCGCCGTCGTCCTCTTCGTCCCTTTCAAGAACTCGTCGAAAAGCGTCCCGGCCGGGAGTTTTACCGGGATGGGGCACACCTGGCGCTTGGGGAACGAGCCGCCCAGCGCCCGGCGGCGCTCCAGCATGTAGCGGATGACGGGATGATCGGGCCCCGGATGGTAGTACGGGGCTTCTTTGAGCTTCGCATCGGGGATCGGAAGCTCGAGGCGATCCCGGAAGATCTTGAGCTCCTCCACATCCATCTTCTTCTTCTGGTGTGTGACGTTCCGGGACTCGATCCCCTCACCCAAGGTCCATCCCTTCACGGTCTTGGCGAGGACCGCCGTCGGCACGCCGTCGGTCTCGGTCGCCACCTTGTAGGCGGCGTAGACCTTTCGGTAGTCGTGGCCGCCCCGGCGAAGTCTCCGGATCTGCTCGTCGCTCAAGTGCTCGACGAGCTTTTTCAAGCGCGGATCGGGGCCGAAATAATGCTCGCGGATCACGGCACCGCTTTCGACGGCAAGCCTCTGGAAATCGCCGTCCAAGGTCTCGGTCAGCCGCTCCACGAGGAGCCCGTCCTCGTCGCGCGCAAACAGCTCGTCCCATTCGGTGGCCCAGATCACCTTGATCACGTTCCAGCCGGCGCCGCGGAAGAACGCCTCCAGCTCCTGGATGATCTTGCCGTTGCCGCGCACGGGGCCGTCGAGCCTCTGCAAGTTGCAGTTGACGACGAACGTCAGGTTGTCAAGCCCCTCGCGAGCCGCCAGCGACAGACACCCCAGGCTCTCCGGCTCGTCCATCTCGCCGTCCCCCAGGAAGGCCCAGACGTGCGTGCGGCTAGTGTCCGCGAGCCCCCGGGAATGCATGTACCGGTTGAACCGGGCCTGGTAGATCGCGTTGATCGCCGTCAACCCCATCGACACGGTCGGGTATTCCCAGAAATCGGGCATGAGGCGCGGGTGCGGGTAACTGGAAAGTCCTTGGCCGGAAATCTCGCGGCGGAAGCCGTCGAGCTGGGCCTCGGTAAGGCGCCCCTCGAGAAAAGCGCGCGCGTAGATCCCCGGCGCGGCGTGCCCCTGTATGAAGACCATGTCCCCGACGCCCCCCTCGTCCTTGCCGCGAAAGAAATGGTTGAAGCCGACCTCGTAGAGGCTCGCCGAGGAGGCGTAAGTCGAGAGGTGTCCGCCGATCCCGGGAAAATGGTGGTTGGCGCGGATCACCATCGCCGCCGCGTTCCAGCGGATCAGGCGCCGGATGAAGAGCTCCATCTTCTCGTCGCCAGGGAAATACGGCTCCTGCTCGGGGCTGATCGTGTTGATGTAGCGGGTCTGGACGGTGGGCGGCAGGCCGATCTGGAGGATTCGCGCCTGCTTCAAAAGCTTATACAGGAGGAAACGGGCGCGCCCGCGCCCGGCCTCCCGCGTGACCGCCGTCAGGGCGTCGAGCCACTCCTGAGTCTCTTGCGGATCGATGTCGGGAAGCTGATGCTTAAAATGCTCGAAAACCATCCGGGGGGCAGTCTAGCACCGCCCCGACACCCTGCAACGAGAAGCGGCTTTTCCCTCCAACCCTTGTGGCAACTAAACCGATCTTGCCTCCCGGCTCCCGGATGGCCTGCAGCTTGATGGCGATGAGCGGGATGCAGCCGTTGAAAAGTTTGATGACGTTGAGGAAGCGGGCGGTGATGTCCTCTGCGACGATGACAGCGCAATGGTCGAGATTTGGGTAGCGTTGCCTCTCGATGTCCCAGTATTCGATGGTCCGAATGATGTGGCTTTCATTCGTTTTTCCAAGCTGGATCTCCACCTCGTACCGCCTATTTGTTTCGGGATCCTGAAAAAGTAGGTCGAGCCGACCCGCTCCAGGTTGCATGCGCTCACGATCTTTGAGGTCCAGCTCGCCCAGTCCCAATATCGACGGGTTCGCTGCGATCTGGTCTTGTAACCACTTTTCATTCAGGCCCGACGCGTTCCCCAGAGGCACTATTTCGGGGGTGAATGTTTGTATGGTTGGCATCTGCTCCTCCTCCGTCTATAAGCCGGGCAGATTCTAGACGGGTTCAACTCGTGGGTCTATCCGGGCTTGTCCCGCATCGAAAGAGAGAAGGGGCTTTCATGGATGAGGCTTCCTCGCATGCCCGAAACGAAACTCCACGGCACCCGCATCCAGAACGCCCCCTGGCCCAGGGGGTACTGGCACAACATCAACATCATCCTCGGCGCGAACCCCAACCGGCAGGTCCATGTCTATGGAACGGGCTCCGCCTACGGGCCGATGTCCCTCCGCGACCGGGCGGACACTTTCAACATCCTGGACCCGGGTGACAGGACGGTCGACATCGATCTCTGGTCGGGCGCGCCCACCCTGAACGGCCGCGACCAGGCCGCCCCGTTCGTCAACCAGGAGATCTTCCTGCACGCGATCGCCAGCTCGGTCGGCGCCGGACCGAACGGATACATCTGGTCTGGCAACCACGGGAGCCCCAACTTCCCTGCCGGCTACGACAAGTCCCGGCGTTTCCGGATCTCGCGTGCGGACGGCGCCGGAAACCTCTTCCACGCAATCACGCGCGGGGACCTGACATGGCTGGAGAGCAAGGTCACGGCGGCGGGAGGCATCATCGGCGGCCCCGTCGAGATCGACGTCTTGAGCCCCATGGCC
>SBBH01000237.1 GCA_005239795.1 Planctomycetales bacterium | reverse complement strand
GAGCTACAACGAGGAACGGCCGCACTCGTCGCTGGGGTATCGGACCCCGGCGGAGGCGGCCGCGGCTGCCCGCCTAGGCGGGCAGGGGGGGAGGAGCAAACCGGAGCTGAACTAGCATTTCACTGGACCAAAGAATGGGGGCAGGTCAACGCCAGTCGGATTACGGTACTTGTTTACAAACTTCGGGACGCGGCGTCGCGGTCTGGACACCGGGAAGCGGTTTTACTCGCCCAGGGATGCAACAACGTCCTTTGCGATCTGCTCTGCGGATTTGTCGTTTGGTTGCTCCACTTTCCCGGCCCATGACCTTCCAGGATGAAGCGTATCCCACGCCGATTTCTTCTGACCTCTCCGAGTTTTCCCTTGGTCATGATGGCCAAAGCCGTCAACAAGCATGTTCCAGACTGGCTTAAATGTCTCGATCAGCAACGATTCGCCAAGGGGTATCCAAATATCATCGACGAGGAGATAGCGACACTGAAAATCTGAGAGTTTGAGGTTTCTGGCCGCCTCAATCGAGGAAGCATGTTCCGACAATCTTCGATGCAAAACGTCCCCAGGATCACCGCCAAGGTCATAGCCGCCCTTCCTAGATCCCGCTGGAACAGCCTTACCAACGTAAATGGGGATCGCTTGCTCGTCGCTCGGTGCAGTCCTGGCGAGCTTCCGATAGGCCGGAAAACTGCCGGTGTAATAGATCGCGTATATCCCGGCCCCCATGAATCGGCCTGGCGGCAACTGCACAACTGAACGTTTGAGTAGGTGATCCCTGACGCTCTCCGCTAGGTTCGTCTTGTCGAGCGGATTGAAAACCTCTTCGCCCAGCGGCTTCATCAGCGTGACCTAGCGCTTGTGAACAACAACAGCCGATTCATTCAGGGTCGCTTTACTTGCGCCAATCCGTACCGATGAGGCTGTAATCGAGTCGCCTACACGCTTGTTGCGAAGGCAGTAGATACCCTCGACTGACAAGCCGCGCATCTTGGCGATGTCCCCGATGATGTCCTGAACCGGAACATTGACTCCCTGAAGGATCGAGTTTCCTACGACGATCACACCGGTTCCACCGCGAGCAAGTACCCGCTTGAGCGCCACAAGGAAGCGGTCGCAATCGTTGAAATAGGAAGCGGCGTAGTTCGCCCAACCGCGACCGCCATATTGCCCTTTTTCTGGGTTGAGTCTCCGAAGTTTGGAAAGGATGCGCTCTAGGCCGCTATGCTCGAAAGCAAGCGGAACACAATCTTTGTCCCTAGCGATCTGCCAAAATGTCCCGAAGTTTCCTTCCTCCAGTGGCCTCTGCTCCTCTGGCGATGAGATGAGGCCGAGCCAATAAAGTTGTGGTCGTGTGTTCCGCGCATAGTGGTAGTTGTTCAGATATGGCGGCGAGGTGATCATCAGGTGAACCGATCCACTTTCTAGCCGCTGGTTCCCCGCAAAAAAGTCCTCGTTGTAAACGCATCCGCTTCCCGGTTTGGTTCTGTTTGCTTCGGATCGGAGCCACTCGATGTCCGCTCGCATGTGTCGCAACTTCTTTAGAAGTGTTGCGGCCACATCCGCGTTCTCGATAAGCGACTTCCCCGCGCCCAAGCGAGTGGACAGTGACGGTTCATAGGTGTAGTTCGAGAATGACACCATCACAGAACCGAATGCGACCCGGAAAAGATCGCGCACGCGGTCATCGTCGATCTTCGATGTAAATGCGAGCGCATGTAGCACCTGCTTTTCAATCTTCGGACTGTAGAAGGGAATCCGCGACCGAAAAGCTATGGGAGCTACACCCATGACAACTCGACCGTTGCACCACGAGCGAGCGTCTAACCGCATGGCCTCTATGGTGGCATCGAAGGTTTTCGTTTTCACTCGAAGCACCTTTAGCTTTGCTTTTGCCGCCAGAGCCGCATACGGGTTGATCTCGAAGCCGACGACATCGTGACCACGAATCGCGGACTGAATAAGCGTTGTCCCAACTCCGGCAAAGGGATCGAGAACAGTAGCGGCCTTGCGACGGTCTATGTAAGCCGCAAGAACCGAATCCACAAAAGCCCCTGAGAATCCAGCAATCCACGGGACCCACCGATGAACTGGTGCCGTCCGATTCTCCATGAAAGCCGGGTCCTTGAAGGTTGCCCCGTTACCGTTGGCCTTCGCTGTTAGGCTCAATGGAAAGACCGATTGTTTGGGTATCACTTCAAGCGATGGCATTTGTTTATCCTCTCCAACCGCGTCGTTTCGGCAAGGAATATCGTAGCCGTTCAGATCGGTGAACCGCAATGGATTGCAGGGCGGGTTGGACGACCGTCTACTTGACGAACACGACCTCATAGCACCCAGGAACTAGCCCTGACACTGACATGCGCCGAATAAGCCCCGTCCGATAGCCCCCATCCGAAAATGCCCCCCGATGCGTCCCCTCTGATGACTCCCGCCGAAATCCCGCCCCGTTCCGCCTACCCATCCGGGGGACTCCCCCTGGTCAGGATCGCCCGCGTGTCCTCCTGATGAGGATTCCCGCCTGGGTACTGTCGATTTCCGCCGCCTTGGCTACAGGGAAGATCGGTTTCTTGATGAATCTGGCTCCAAAAAATCACAACGATCCTCAATTCCGGAGTTTCAAAAACTTAAGGAACGAAGTCCATAACATTATTGATTCAAACGAGTTGCGTTGATTATGTTTGCGAAAAGCCTGTGAATTCCGTCTTTGTGACGGTTTACATTGTAAAGCCCTCCCAAGCTGTCTTTGCCCCACTGCCCGCATGACCTGGCTGAGAGGCTCCCGCGCCTCGGCTCCTCCCTAACCCGGCCTCCATCCACTTGCGAGTAGAGCGGGGATCGTGGCTCTAATTTCTTCCTTGGACAACTCCGCGAGTTCCCTGCCGTCAGGGAGGAATATCTTCTCTGGGGGCCTGAATCCTCCCCTGGGAAGCATCCCGACCTTGAATTGGAAATTGATAAGACCCGCCCTGGTCTTCGCCGCCGCCATCAGCGTTTTGAGCTTTTCCATGCTCCCATCCGGCGCGGCATTGGCATTTTGCATGAGTTTTATCTCTAAAGCATGTGCGTGATCTAAACGCGCCTGGATCAATTTCTCCGTGATCGCACGACCTCCGCGTAGGAGGGTTTCCATGCGGATCTTTTGCACGTCGTTCCAAACGGTGTTGAAATGGACGCCTAATCTTCGGGCGATATCTCGCTGTTTGACACCACGGGCATTGAGGACCTGAACCATCGCACGACGTTCTTCCTTGCTCAACCTGTTTGGAATGATCCGAGAGTCCATAACTGAATTATAAATCGTGTGCCGGACCCCGCATCGAAAAACCGATCAAAGAAAGACTCCGCGACTCTTGTCGAACACAAGTTTGGGTTTCTCGAACAAGAGCGGAAAGAAACAGGAAGTCTCTTTCGATCCGTGATCGGGCATTTCCGGGTTGAGGATCGTCCTCCGCCTCGTTCTGGACTCTCTGGCGATGCACAGGATGAACGGCCCGCCTTCGGAATGAGGATTGGGTTCCGCCAAGAGTTTAAGCGCGCTCCTGAAGGCTCCAGAGGCGCGGGGCTTCCTGGCTGAACGAATCTCTGCCGCTCCACGGACATCGACAGGGAGGGGCACATTCCAGGAGAAGAGGGGTTCGGTTTTGGGGGTTTTCTGCGCGATCCGCATTTCCGGCCATGCGACAGACCCCGCGAAAGTTTAGGCAAGTGGGGCAAGGCCAACAGGCCCGCGAGCCAGTGCACCCAAGTGCACCGAGCGCGGAGCCTGCGGCCCGTTGCTTCGGAAAGTTCAAACCAAGCGGCGGGACTCACCCTCCTGGAAACGGAATCGGTTTTGGAGGTTTTTCCCTGAATGGGCAGGAATTACTTCGCGGGAGAAGTCGGAAGTCCAACCGTCCTGAACGGTCCCCCGGATTCTCCTTCGTACTTGGCTGGGGATGCCCGCCTTTTCCGGAGCCATTCGACTGCGACGCAGTGTCCCAAGGCGGCATGCTCGTCGAACTGCTTCTGCGAACGGACGAGAAAAACGTCCCGGTTGCATTCGGTACAGTGCCGCACATCCTCCTGGCGGGTCTGTTCGAGTTCGTCCCACAGGAGCGGGCACTTGAAGCTGAACGAGCAACGGATGATCGCGGGTTTGGTGCGGGACATCAGGCCAAAATTATACCCGGCTGTCAGAAACGGCGTTGAGTGCAAACGCTTGCAGTTGTCCGAAGACGGGCAACACCATGGCGCTCGTCGCTCGATCATTTTTGAGATCGACGATTCGGTAGATGATTGCTGGTGCCATCTGGGTGCCAGAACACTCCGCAACGCGGGGGAAATCAGGGAAGTCTGCGGGACAACCGATCCGCCGTAACGTTCAACGCAGAGAGACACTTGCGAACAAAAACGAACAAGCAGGGAAAAGTCCTGGAGGGATTAAAAATCCGGTGCTCTACCGAGCTGAGCTACGCCCCCGTCAGGGCCTGGGATGATACGGCAACATCCGACGTCCCCTGGGTCTCTTTTTTATGCGGCGCGCCAGTGGACCATCGTTTGATCGGGTGCTTCCCTCGGCATACCGTGGGCCGCCATGAAATCGAGAATTGGATTTGAAAACAGATTTGTTTGTGATCTCTGATGTTTTCTTTGACAGGTGATTAGGTCGCGCCTTACCCTGCCGGGATGTCATGGCTCTGGGTTTTGGCCCTGTTGACCGTGGGGGGCATCTCTCCTCAGTCCCAAGAGGCGGTGCCTTCGACAGGCGTGGTCACGGGGATCCGGAGACAAACGGTCCGAAAGGTATCTGTCTTCAATTTTCGTGTGGAGTCTACGAAGACCTATGGGGTGGGTCATTCTGGGTGGCTGGTTCACAACACATCTTCTCTGGACGACCTTGAGGAAATGGTAAATCCTTATGGAGTTGGAAAAACGGAGATTAAAACATTGAGGAGAAAATTAGAAAATCTCCCTGCTAAAGGTCAAAATCGGTTCGACCGATATGGACATCGCGTACTGAAAGAGCAAGATAGAATAATGGGACTCTTTCTTCGGGAGTATCGGGCTGGTGAAATCACTCAGAGTCGACTGCGGGAAGCCGTGGTAGACAGGATTTATCAGACACTGGCTGAATTGGGCTCTGCGTTGGACAAAATGAGCAGGAAGTACTTTAGAAGAAATTGATTTTTGAACAGGCCCCTGCCACCCGTTGAAATGCCGGCAGGCAGGGAAGCGAGCACCAGGACGGCGCGAGCGTTGATTGCGGCGCGAACCCCCTGAGCAGGTCCTCCGGGATCGGCTTTCCGCCCCTGCGCACGGATCCCCTCCTTATCAAGGCGTCTGAGCAAGGCCGCATCGAAAAAATTCCGCTTTCCCGCGGAAATTTTTATTTTTTCCCTTGCGCGCGCGCACGGCG
>SBBH01000184.1 GCA_005239795.1 Planctomycetales bacterium | reverse complement strand
CCTTTGTCCCCAGGGATTTGCGTGAACACAAACCCCTTCGGATAAAAGGAGGTGCCTCTTTACCGGTTTATCGGCTCCTCAAACTGGGGATACTCGTGCTCCTCAAAATTACGGTTTTTACCCGCTCAAAAACGGTCCGCGCCCTTTTGGGAAGATCCTCTTTAGGCGACAAATGCTCCCAGGAGTTGCTGGCACTGCCGTGGGCTTAACCCGGGAGGTGGGTGATGCGCACATGGAAGAAGCTGGTGTTGGGGGCGTTGGGAGTCTGTGCCGTGGCCGCACCGGCCTTTGTGTCTCTGGCCGATGGATTGCCGATCTGGTGGTGGAGTAACTCCAGTGTGACGTTCAACTATGCGACGGGCCCGACGGGATGTGTCGCGAACGCGCGGTGGGCGGCCAAGAAAAGCGCCACTGGGTATCGCCTGCCCGATGGGACCATCCAATGGCTCGACGGCGTGCATAAATCGCTCGACAGCACCAAGGTCGAAAGTCCGTCGGGAAGCGGCAATTACAAGTTTCGTGAGCCGGCTCATCCCGAGGCGGTCTCGGGTGGGTATGTCCAGGTCATCTTTAGGAAGGATACGGATGGGGACGGCGTGTGGGATGTGAAATGGTGGGATGACGCGTGGTGGTATTTTCAGGTGAGCAACTAGCACAGGCGCATCGCGCCTGAGTTCGCGGGGCCCGGCGTCAGCCGGGCCCCGGTTTTTTTAAACGGGGTAGGTGTAGACGCCCCGGCCCACCTTTTTTCCCAGGCGCCCTTCGGCGACCAGTTTTTCAAGAAGCGGCGAAGGGCGGTAGATCTCGCCCAGAGTCTTGTGCAGGTGTTTCAAGACATGGAGGCGTACGTCCAGGCCCACCAGGTCTACCATCTCGAAAGGGCCCATCGGGTGGTTGAGGCCGAGCTTGACCGCCTTATCGATATCTTGGGCTGAGGCGATCCCCGCCTCGAGCATCCGGAATGCCTCGTTGCCGATCAGGGCGTTGATGCGGCTCGTGGCGAATCCCGGCGAATCCTTGACCCGCACGGTTTCCTTTCCCATGCGGTTGGCGACAGCTTCAGCGGCGAGGATCGTCTCTTCACTTGTCTTTTTCCCTAAAACGAGTTCGACGAGTTTCATGAGGTGGACCGGGTTGAAGAAGTGCATCCCCAGGAAGCGCTCGGGCCGCGTCAACACGTCAGCCATTTCATCAATGGAAAGTCCCGAGGTGTTGGTGGCGAGGATCGCTTCCGGAGGGGCCGCCGCCTCGATCTCGGCGAAGATTTTCTTTTTGAGGGAGATCTCCTCAGGGACTGCCTCGATCGCGAGGTCCGCCTTGAGCGCTGCGGCGGCAAGGTCAGCGGCGGCGCGGATCCTGCTTCGGATGACTTCCCTGTCGGCCGGCGATACCTTTCCCTTTTCGACCCCCTTGTCGAGCGTGGCGTGGATCGCGGCGATCGCCTTCTCCAGGGCCGGCCCGGCCGCGTCGTAGAGAAGCACGGCATATCCTCCCTGCGCCGCGACCTGAGCGATCCCCCGTCCCATGGTGCCGGCGCCTACGACGAGGATGGTTTGGATCACCATGAGGTCGATTTTAGTGGCGTGGGAACCGTCTCGCCACGGGGGCTATTGAGAACGCGCCATCTCCCAGGCGGTCTCGGCCAGGAAGAGTTTGCGGCGCACATAGAGAACCTCTTCCTGGGCGCGCGCGCGCACGATGAGGGACAGGGCGGCATTGCTTAAGCGCGCGCGGGCCGTTTCAGCCGGAGGGGCTCCGAGCAGATCGGCGACTGCCGCGAGCGTCCCTTCCGGCGTCCGGGGCGCCAACCCCGCCAGGTAATGGACCGCCTGGGCGGCGCGGCTCCGGACGACAATCTGGGGATCTTTCTCGGCCGCTTTCAGGAAATCGGGGAGGGACTGCCAGTCGGCCAGGCGCCCCAGGGCCGTCGTGCACCAAAGCCGCACACGCGCATCAGGATCGGCCAGATGCCGGCGCAGGAGATCAACGTGCTCTGCCTTGCCCAAGACTGCCAGCGCATGGGCAGCCTCGGCCTTCAGGCCGGCATCCCGGCTCTCGGCCAGAAGTCGGGCAAGGGTCGAAGTGTCGCGCGCCGCGCGCGCGTGGTCGACCTTGGCGGTCGGCGACGCCCAGAAAAAATGGCAAACGCCGAGTGTGGTCAGGACCGCCAGGGCGCTTGCAGCCCAGAGGCGCGACCGAGAGCTCCCTCTTGTCCTCCGCGCTACGGCGCATAGGAGAATCCAGAGCGATCCCGCCAGGAGCACAACCGGAAAGGCGAGCCACAGGGTGATTCCCGCTTCCTTCATGAGCCGCAAAGAGAGTCGGTCTGGGTAGAGGTCAGGGTTGGTGGAGAGATCCGCATAGGGGGTGTAGCGGTAGTAGAGGTCGCTGGCGAGCGTCCCCACGGGGGTCGCCAGAAGCCAGCGGTCCCGGAACTGGTGATAGGGATATTCCTTTTCGATGGCGCGGACGATGTCGGCGGGGCGTAGACCCACCGGGAGCGGCGCTTCGGAAGGAACCGGCGCAGCCCCGAGCAGAAGGCCTGCGAGTCCCACGCATATCCAGAGTCCGGCCGCGCGGGGTGTTCGAGAAAGTTTGAAGACGCCGGGCCGCCAGACCGCCAGGGCTGAACCCCCCCACGCTGCCCAAGGGATGGCCGCCGCCAGAATCAAGACCGCCGGGTCGCGCATGGAGCGCGCGATCCCCACGCCGCCGCCTGACGCGGGGGGGCCCAGGGCGAGCGACGCGGTGAGAAAGACCGAGAGCCAGGCCAGAACACCCCCGAAAATCTCGGCCAATGGGCTTGCGGCGCGTCCCAGGAAAAAAATCGCGGAGAGCGCCGCCCCCACGGAAAATCCCGCCGTCCCGGCTAAAAATCCGGCGGCAATCCAGGGCGTGGCGGCGGGGACGTTGCTTAAGGGTTCGGCGGCTGGAAAAAACTCCCAGGCCGTTTCTCCCCGGCGGATCTCATCGAAACTGCGCGTAATGAGGCGATGGCCGATCGCCAGAAACGCCGCCGCCGCCGTCAGGAGGCAGACTGCGGCGACCGTCCATCTTCGGCCAGGAGGCGCATGGCACGTTGAGGCCGCAGAGAGTTTCTCTGGATGTGCGATCTCGCGCAGGAAACGGCCGGCGGCTTCCTCAAGAGACGCGCGCGGCACGAGAAATCCCGAGACCTCCATCGCGATTGCCCGGGAGCCGTCGGCGGCCGACGCGACCGTTGCGATACGGCGCAGGCCTGGCGGGACGAGGGCGAAGCGGGATCCCTTCACGGCCCGCAACACGGGTGCGCCGGAGGGGGAGAGGATTGTATAGCGCTCCCGTGTGAGAACGCGCTCCCAGTGAAGGGAGTCCCTAGGCACGGATTCTGTAAGGATCGTCGTCTGGACCGCTTTCACAAGAGGATTGTAAGCGCCGGCGCGCCGGCGGTCAGGGCAGGAAGACATGGAAGATGAGAATGAAAGCGTAGGCCGCCAGAAGCACCATCAGGATGTAATCTTCGATCTGGGCTTCGCCATCCATGAAGAGCGTGGCATATTCGCGCATGGCATGAGCGGGCTTCTGAATGAAACGGGGAGTTTTCATGCGAGCCGGTCTTGCGCTCTACGCACTCAAAAGATCAAGCAGGATCGCCTTCTGTGCCCAGAGACGGTTTTCGGCCTGGTCGTAGATGACCGAGGCGGGAGAATCCACCACCTCGTCGTCGGCGATGACGTTGCGTCGGATCGGAAGGCAATGCATGAAGATCCCCTTGGCCGTTCTGCGCATGAGGTCGGGGGTCACGCGCCAGGCCTTGAATTTCTCCTTGGCAGCCTGTCCCTCGGCTTGGCGCCCGTAGAAAGCGAGGCTCCCCCAGGATTTGGCGTAGAGGGCCTCGGCGTCCTCGGCGCCTTCGGCCATGTCATGGACGACCCGGAAACGCCCGCCTCCTTCGCGCGCATTGGCGCGGATCTGGTCGAGGATCTCAGGGGCCAGGTCGAACCCCGGGGGGCAGGCGATCGTGAGGTCCATAGCGAAGCGCGAGGTCGCGAGCGCAAAGGAGTTGGGAACCGCCATCGGAAGCGCCTTGGGATGATAGGCCCAGGTGAGCGTGACCTTTTTTTCTTTGAGGGGACCCAGTTTCTCCAGAAGCGTTTGAAGGTCCGCCATCGCTTGGCAGGGGTGGTAGAGGGCTGACTCAAGATTGATGATGGGGACATCCGAATAGCGCGTGAACGCCTGGATAACCGGATCGAGGCGATCCTCGTTCCAGTCCCTCCCATCGGGGAATGATCGTACGCCGACCGCCTGAAAATAACGTGACAGGACCTTGGTGGCGTCCTTGATATGCTCGACGGCCGCCTGATCCATCACGACGCCATCGGCCCACTCCATAGGCCAGGTGTCCTTTCCCGCCTCCATGGGGACGGCCAGGCCCCCCAGCGCGTAGACGGCGACCTGCATGGAGCTCCGGGTGCGCAGCGACGGGTTGAAGAAGATGAGGGCCACCGACTTCCCCTTCAGGGCCTGAGGGTCCTGGCGGGTTTTTTTGAGGATGGCAGCGCGCTCGAGGATACGCGACAGCGTCTCGAAGGACTCGTCCTGTGTGTTGACGAAATGGCGCTGTTGGATAGTCATGACCTTGTCTTTAGGTGCAAGTTTTCTTAAGGCGGTCCACGAAGAAGGCGATCTCGCCGGCCGCGAGCGTCAGGGGCGGCAGAAGCCGAAGGACGTTCGGGTCGTAGGAGGTTCCCGTCAGGACCCCCTCGGCGAGGAGTTTCTTCTGGACCTCCTTGGCCGCGGATTTGAGTTTCAAGCCCAGGATGAGCCCCATTCCGCGGACCTCTTCGACGAAGGGGAGGGCCCGGCAGATCTTGGTGATTTCGTTGCCTCGCGCGGCAGCGTTTTCGATGAGCTTTTCCTTCTGGATGACCTCGAGGGTTGCCCGCATCGCCGCCGAGGCCAGGGGCCCTCCGCCGAAGGTGGAGCCATGCTCGCCCGTCTTGATGGTTTTGGCCACCTCGTCGCGGATCAGGACTGCGCCGATCGGGACACCTGAGGCGATCCCTTTGGCAAGTGTGAGGATGTCAGGGATGACCTCCCAATGGTCGACGGCGAAAGGCCGGCCCGTGCGCCCCACGGCGGTCTGGACCTCGTCAGCGATGAACAAAACCCCTTTGTCGGAGCACGCTTTCGAAAGCTCCTTGTAATAGTCAGCCGGGGCGACGCGTACGCCGGCCATGCTCTGGACCGGCTCCAGGATCACGGCGGCAGTGCGGTGGTCTAAAAACGACTTGGCCGAGGAGATCTTGCCGAACTCCGCGAACTGGTGCTCGGGCACGAGGGGCGAGAAGAGCGTGCGATATCCCGGGAGGGCCGTCGCCGAGAGCGACCCGATGGTGCGGCCGTGGAACGATCCCTCCATGGAGAGGATCTTGGGCCGCGACGTGAGGCGCCGTGCGATCTTGAGGGCGGTCTCGTTCGCCTCCGTCCCGGAATTGCACAGGAAGACTTTCCATTTCGTGCCGGCGCCCCCAGGGGCGAGCCGGGTGAGCGCTTCGCAAGCCGCCGCACGCTCGGCGTTGTAGACGGAGTTGGAATAGAAAATGAGCTTCTTGGCTTGCGCCTCGATCGCTGCGACCACCGTCGGATGGCAGTGCCCCGTAAGGGCGACGGCGTGTCCTCCGTAGAAATCGAGATATTTTTTTCCGCTGGCGTCGAACACCCACGATCCCTCGCCCCGCTCGACGGTCAGGGGCATCTTCTGGAACGTGTCCAGTTGATGCTGGCTCTCGAGGGAGACGATCTTATCAAACTTCATAAAGTTAGTATAACGAAAGGATGGTTTAAGGCGTCGTGCCCGGCCAGGTGAGAGAGGTCTTTTCATCCCACCCATGCATGAGGTTCAGGTTCTGCACGGCCTGACCCGCCTCTCCCTTGACGAGGTTGTCGAGGGCCGAGATCACGACGCACTTGTCGCCCAAGACCGTCCATCCGAGATCGGCGTAGTTCGTGCGGGCCACCACGCGTGACTCCGGCGAGGCCCCGCCCAGGAGCCGCACGAAGGGAGCCTTCGCATAGGTTGTGCGGTAGGCCGCCTCGATCCGCTCACCATCCACGCCGGAGGGGAGGCGGGCATGGGCCGTGGCGAAGATACCGCGCGTCATCGGAGCCGAGTGGGGGACGAACGATAGGTCTATCGTCTGCGCCGAGACGCGTTTGACCGCCTGCAGGATTTCAGGCATGTGGCGGTGGGCGAGCATGTTGTAGGCCCGCATGTTGTCGGCGCGAAGTGGGTGGTGCCCGCGCGCCGTGGGAGCGGCCCCGAGCCCCGTCGAGCCCGTCTGGGCGTCCACCACAACCCAGCCAGAGAGGATCCCCGCCTTGGCCAGAGGGAGGATCGCCAGGAGCGTCGCCGTGGCGAAGCATCCGGGGTTGGCCACCAGGCGCGCCTGGGCGATCTCCTCGCGGAAAAACTCCGGCAGGCCGTAGACGGATTCTTTCACGAGGTGGGGCGCCGCGTGCGCGCCGCCGTAGAATTTCTCGTAAAGGCTCGCATCTTTCAGGCGGAAATCCCCTGAGAGGTCGATGACGCGCAAATTTCTGTTGGCTGCGAGCGCTTCGGAAACGGCCTGGGCGGCCACGCCGCCGTGCGGGAGGGCGGAGATGAGAACGTCGCACGCCTGAGCGATTTTTGCCGGTTCGAAGGGGGAGAACGTGAGGTCCGTCGCCCCGCGGAGGTTGGGTAGCTCTTCCCAGAGGGGCTTTCCCGCGAGCCGGCGCGACGAGGCGTGGCGGATTTCAACCTCCGGATGAAAGAGGAGGATTCGCAGGAGTTCCGAACCGCCGAAGCCGCTGGCGCCCAGGATGCCCACACGAACGCGTGCCATGCGAAGAGTGTAGAATCACGCCGGTGAAATCCAACATCCAAAATCCCTTGGATTTGTTTGGGGTTTGGAGTTTTGGATTTTGGATTTTCCGCATTCAACCGTGAAGATCATTCGAGTGATTACGCGGTTGAATGCGGGTGGCCCCACCTGGCAGGCCGAATTCTTGTCGAAAGCTTTGAGCGAAACGGGGCACGAGACGCTTCTCGTGCATGGGACGCTCGCACCCGGTGAGGCGAGCGCGCCGGCGCACTGGCTGATTGCGCCCCGGAGCGTCTGGATTCCGGCGCTCGCTCGCGCGCCGCATCCCGTCAAGGACGCGATCGCTTTCCTGGCGCTCTTCAGACTCTTTCGACGTGAGCGGCCGGACGTCGTCCACACGCACCACGCAAAAGCAGGAGCTCTGGGGAGGCTCGCCGCCTGGATGGCCGGCGTTCCCGTGATCGTCCACACTTTCCACGGGAATGTTCTCACCGGCTATTTTTCGCCGGGACTCTCGCGCGGTGTGGCCGCCCTTGAGCGCTTTTTGGCGCGGCTTTCGACAGCGCTTGTCACCGTCAGCTCCTCCCAGAAGCGGGATCTCACGGGGCGGTTCCGCGTGGCGCCTTCTGAAAAATTCCATCTGGTGCCTCTCGGGATCGATCTGGCGCCGTTTCTGGAGGCGTGTTTCGATCCGGAGCTCAAGAAACGCCTGGGGGTCCCTGAAAAAGCCCCCGTCGTGGGAATCGTGGCGCGCCTGGAGCCGATCAAGGATGTGGGGCGGTTTTTGGAGATTGCCAGGCGCGTCTCCATCGCGCGAGAGGACGCTTGGTTTCTTATTGTTGGCGACGGTCCCTTGCGCGCGGATCTCGCGCGGCGCGCCCATGCGCTGGGGATCGCCGGCAAAACGATTTTTCTCGGGACGCGCGAGGATGTCGCCCGGCTTTATCCGCTCATGGATGTCGTCTGCCTCACATCCCAGAACGAGGGAACCCCCCTGGTGCTGATCGAAGCGATGGCCGCGGGGCGCGCGGTCGCCTCGCACGCGGTGGGAGGCGTCTCGGATCTCGTCGAGGATGGGCAGACCGGTGTCCTCGTTCCCCCCGACGATCCCTATCGATTCGCGGAGGCTGTCATCAGGCTTCTCATGGATCCCGCAAGCCGAAAATTTCTGGGCGCCGCCGCGCAGGCAGCTTCCCGGCGTTATGGCGTTCAGCCATTAGTGGAAGGGGTCGAAAGGATTTACGAAAAGAACCTGTGAATGCCCCGTCTCAAGACGAGACGGTCCCCTTCGCTACGAGGCACTTTTCAGGAAAAGAGGGCGGTGGAAGGCGTCGCGCTTCACGGGGCGAAAACCCGCCTCCTCGATCAGGCGGCGCAGGGCCGGCTCGTCCATCTCCTGGGGGGTCGAAGCGCCGGCCATGTGATAGATCTTTTCCTCGACGATCGTCCCATCGATGTCGTCGGCGCCGAAGGAGAGCGCGATCTGCGAGAGTTTGACACCGAACATCGGCCAGTACGCCTTGATGTGGGGGACGTTGTCGAGGACGAGCCTGGCGATCGCGATATGTTTCAGGCGCTCGACCGCCGTGGGCTCGGGGAGTTTTCCCAGGGCGTTGTTCTCGTGATGATAGGCCAGCGGAATGAACGCCAGAACCCCTCCCGTTTCATCCTGGAGGTCGCGGATATGTAGGAGATGCTCGACTTTTTCTTGAGGCCGTTCGACATGCCCGAAGAGGAGCGTGGCGTTCGAGGGGATCCCCAGTCGGTGCGCCGCGCGGTGGACCGAGAGCCACTTTTCGGTCGATCCCTTCGAATCGCGGCAGAGCTTTTTGCGCACGCGCTCGGAGAGGACCTCGGCGCCGCCGCCGGGGAGCATGGAGAGCCCCACCGTTTTGAAGCGCGAGAGGATCTCCTCAACCGCAAGGCCGAACTTCTCGGAGAAATAGAGGATCTCCGCGGCGGTGAAGCATTTCAAGGCCGCGCGCGGATGGCGCTTGTGGAGCCCCCGGAGCATCTCCTCATAGAAGGAAAACGGCAGATCCGGATGATGCCCCCCCACGATGTGGAGTTCCGAGGCCCCGAGGCGCGTCAGATCCTCGGCGCGCTTAAAAATCTCATCCAGGGTGAAGGTGTACCCTCCCGCCTCGCCCGGCTTGCGCTTGAAGGCGCAGAAAAGACAGTCGTCGACGCAGAGGTTCGAGTAATTGATATGGCGATTGATGACGTAGGTGGCCGCGTCGCCGTTTTTGGCGCGGCGCACGCGGTCAGCCAGGCGCCCGAGTTCGGCAAGATCATCGCAGAGAAAAAGCGCCAGGGCGTCTTCGACCGACAGCCGCTCGGCGCGATCGATTTTTTGGGCGACTCCCGAAAGGCCTGCGGAAAGCGCTGGGGCTGCCGTCGGCATCGTCCCATCTTAAGAGAGATCGCTTTTTGGAAAAAGCGGCCCCCTCTGCGGAACTTTGACGGGCGGCCGAAAAATCCCCTACCGGACCCGTACACCTACGCCCAGCAGGGCTTCTCCTCGGAGGGAGGACCACATCCCCTCGTCGACATGGAGAGATTGCGCCGAGGTGAAGACGCGCCCCAGCCGCTCTCGGAGTTCGTTGTCGAGATACCGCAACTGTTCCTTTTTCCACTCTGGCATTTGTGCGCTGGAAGCGCCTTGGGGAGCGAGCCACCCCAAGTAAGAGCGGCATTGGAGTTCCAACTGCGCAAGGCGTTCTTCATGGTCCAAAATGAGTCGCCGGATCTCTGACTTTTGGTCGTCGGAGAGTTTTTCGTCCTCCGGAAAATTTTGGTCCAGGAATCCAGAGACGATGTCAGCCCCAAGTTCTCCATGGATTTTATCCTCTTGTGCTTGAAGAGATGTCACGACCGACAGCGCTTTCATCGCCGCTGTCAAGTGCTCTCCGGCGCGCGCCTCCTGCTCTTCAGGGGAGAGCTTGTCATAATTTTTGAGAATATCCGTTAACTCACCCAACTGTTTGATGCCCGCGAGCACTTCCCTTTTGATTTTTTCTTCCTCGGTTTCTGGTCGGTTCGACCCCACGTCAGCGGGGGAAACAGCCGCCGCCTCAGACAGGGATTTTAGGAGTTTCTCTTGGAGAACCACCGCGCGCTCGCGCCGGGCCACGGCCTCCTCGCGCCGGGCCAGCTCGCTGATCTCTTCATCGGAGGAGAGGCGGTTTTTCGCGGCGATCGGTTGTGCCGCCTTCGACTGTGCGGCGTTCGAAGCGCTTTCGCGCGCGGAAGATTCGGCGAGCCCGCGGCCCCGGAAAGGCTCGCCGACAAGAGGCTGACGGCCAGATCGCGACGTGTCACCATCTGCAACTAGAACGCATCAAACGTCGCGGCGTTGACAAAAATCAAGAAAAAAAACACATGGCGACAATCCACTATCTCCGATTTCCTAAAATCAGCCTCGTCGTTTCGGGCGTAGCGCCGGACCGTCTCGCGGATCCGCGCGAGGTGGTTTTCCACATCATTTCGGAAGGGGCTCTGGTCCATGGCTCTATACAGTAGACACCGGATCGCCGAGGAATTGACGAACATTCTTTGCGGAAAACGGCCGATGCATTCCGTTCCCCGACCGGCAACCAACAGATCTAGAATCCCAGAAAAACAGACGGGGCGTTACTTCCTCTTCGCTACGAGTGGATAGTGTTCTGGGCGCTTCAAGGACGCGATTTCTAAGTCGACATCCAGGTCGGGCCAGAAAAGATGGGATTGATGCATCAATCGTACGTTGTAAACCGCTGAGATCGCCGCGTCCTGAAACCAGGGGTATTCATCAAAGGGCAAAAAATTCACAGTTTTTGACGTAAAGCCAAACGCCATGCCGCGTAATCTCCTGGACCTCAACTCGCGCAGTGTGTTTTCCAAGCGCGGACGATCTCATCTTTTCTTTCCTCAACGATACCCTGCAACTGCCGCAAGATCCGCGGCGAGAGCTTATGATTCTCGCAGAGTGCCACGGCCGGCTCCAGCCAGAATTTAGCCTCGCCGTCGGGACACGACACATGGACATGCATCCGGGTTTCCTTGCGAGAAAAAAAAGAAGAAGCGGTAGTTCTTGTGGCGAAAAACCGTCAGACTCACCTGTCGTTATTATAATGGCCGCTCGGATGGCGCCGCTGGCTCTTCTTTCCGTCTCAGACAAAACAGGTCTTGTGGAGTTCGCCAAGGGATTGGCCGAGATGGGCTTCGACCTGGTTTCAACCGGCGGGACCTACAAGGTTTTAAAGGAAGCGGGGCTCCCTGTGCGCGCCGTCGAGGAGGCGACGGGATTCCCCGAGATGTTAGACGGGCGCATCAAGACCCTCCACCCGAAGATTCATGGCGGGATCCTGTACCTGCGGGGGAATGCCGCACACGAGAAGGCCGCCGCCGCGCACGGAATCGACCCCATTGATCTTGTTTGCGTCAATCTCTACCCCTTCGTTCGGACCGTCCGATCGGCCGCCCCCTTCGAGGAGGTGATCGAGCAGATCGATATCGGCGGGCCCGCACTTGTGCGGGCGGCCGTCAAAAACCACGCTTCCGTCCTTGTGGCTGTGCGCCCGGCGCGCTACGGCGAGATTTTGAAGCGTTTGCGCGAAAAAAGCCTGTCGGAAGATTTCCGGCGCCAGCTGGCTCTCGAAGCGATCCGCCACACGGCCGCCTATGACGCGTCGATCGCGGCGTATCTTCGAGATGAGACGGGCCAAGGGAGCGTGTTCCCCGAGGAGCACCCGATCGCCCTCCAAAAGGCGGCCGAATTGCGCTATGGCGAGAACCCCCACCAGCGTGGGGCGCTCTACCGCGATCCCTTGGCGCCCCTCGGGACGACGGCGCACGCCGAGGTGCTCTCAGGAGGGAAAGGGCTTTCCTACTGCAATTGGCTGGACCTCGAGGCCGCCTGGAACGGGGTGCTAACCTTAGGCGGGACCAACCGCAAAACCCCCGCGTGCCTGGTTATCAAGCACGCGATACCGGCGGGGGCGGCGCTTGCCGCCAGCGCCGCCGAGGCGTTCGCGCGCGCCTGGGAGACCGACCCCGTCTCCGCCTATGGGTCGGTGGTTGCCTTCAACGTGTCGCTCGAGGCCGCGGCGATCGACAGATTGCTGGCCCCCCATCACTATATCGAGGCCCTGATCGCTCCCGGCTACGACGTGAGTTCTCTAAAAACCCTCTGCCAGAAGCGGCAGAATCTCCGGATCCTCTGTTCCCCCCTTCCCGAAAAAAGTCCCGCGCTTTCGTGGCGCCCCCTTTCCGGGGGGGCGCTGACGCAGGACCCCGACCGCGTTTCCTGGGAGCCGGCGCGTTTTTCGGTGCCGACCCGGGCGAAGGTGCCTGAGGCGCTCTGGCCGGACCTGGCGTTCGCCTGGAAGCTCGTGGCGCTAACGCGCTCGAACGCCATCGCGATCGCCCGAAACGGTGCCGCTGTCGGAATCGGCTCGGGCCAGGTGAACCGCGTCGACGCCGTGCGCCTGGCCTGCGCGCGCGCGGGGAGCCGCGCCCAAGGGGCGGTCCTCGCCTCCGACGCCTTCTTTCCGTTTTCCGACGGCGTCCAAGAGGCGCTGAAGGCCGGCGTCGCCGCGATCATCCAGCCGGGAGGGTCGATGCGCGATGCCGAGTGCATCAGCGCTTGCGATGCCGCCGGCATCCCGATGGTCTTCACGGGGGAGCGTCACTTCAGCCATTAGACTTTGGCTTGAAAATCGCGGGTGGCGGGGGGACACTCGTCGCGTGGCTGAAAAGGAAAAGACGCCGGACGTCTGGTACATCCAAAACCTGACCTGGCTTCAGGCAAAAGAAATCCTGCCGGGCGCGGCCGCGATCCTGCCGGTGGGGGCGATCGAGGCGCACGGGCCGCACCTGCCGATCGGGACCGACATCCTGATCAGCCGCGCGGTCGCCGCGCGCTCAGCCGAACTTCTGCGCGAGCACGGCGTTTCGTCGGTGGTCCTCCCCAGCCTCACCTACACGGCGGCTCTCTCCGCGCGGGAGTTTCCCGGGACGATCACGATCCCCGCGGAGGCCCTGATGCCGCTCCTCGTGGGGATCGCCGAGTCGCTCGCGGCCGCCAAGACACGGGTCCTCGCGATCGTCAACTCGCATTTCGAGCCGGCGCACCGCGCTATCCTTCGCGACGCAGTGGCCAAGATCGGGTCGATCCTGCCGGTGGCCTACCCCGACTACGCCCGCAAGGTCCATGCGGTGAAACTCACCGACGAGTTCCGTTCGGGGGCCTGCCATGCGGGGCAGTTCGAGACCTCCTTGATGTTGGCGATCCGCCAGGATCTCGTGCGTTGGGATGTGGCCAAGACCCTGGCCGACAATCCCCAGAGCCTGACTGCCGCTCTCAAGGAAGGGAAGGACACCTTTGAGAAGGCGGGAGGGAGGGAGGCGTATTTCGGATTTCCCGCCAAGGCCACCGCCGCCGAAGGGGCCAAGTCTCTGGAGACGATGGCCAAGATCCTTGCTGATGCAGTGGAGGAAACAGCCTAGATCGAGGGAAATGCGAAATGCGAAATGCGAAATGCGAAAAAAACTCAGTTGATAACGCTTCTCATTTCTCATTTCTCATTTCTCGTTTCGACTTGCGATGACGCGCCTTTCCAGGCGCGCGTGCGGGGTCCAACCTTCCGCGACCCTGGCGCTTTCTGCGCGCGCCAAGGAGCTCGCCGCGCAAGGTCTTCCGATCATCTCGCTCGTGGCCGGCGAGCCCGATTTTGACACGCCGGATCACGCGAAGGCCGCCGCCGTCCGCGCGATCGGCGAGGGGTTCACCAAGTACACCGACGCCGCCGGTATGCCGGAGCTGAGGAAAGCGGTCGTCGACAAGCTCGCGCGCGAAAACGGCGTCGCCTACACTCCCTCAGAGATCGTGATTTCCTGCGGCGCTAAGCACGCCCTTTTTAATCTTCTGCTGGCCCTCGTCGACGAGGGGGACGAGGTCCTGCTTCCCTCTCCCTACTGGGTGAGCTACCCCGACATGATTGGCCTGGCCGGCGGAACCACCGTCCCCGTCCCCTGCCGGAGGCCTGATTTTCACCTCGATCTGGCGGCGCTTGAAAAGGCGATCACGCCCAAGACGCGCGTTCTGCTTCTCAATACCCCCAACAATCCCACGGGGGCGGTCTACACGGCTGCGGAACTTGCCGCGGCGCTCTCGCTCTGCCAGCGCCACGGGATCTTCGCCGTCGCCGACGAGATCTACGAGAAGTTGGTCTTCCCGGGCCTGGATGGTTCGTCGCGGACATTCGTTTCGCTCGCCACCATCGGCGGGAAGGCGTTTCGCGACACACTCGCCGTCGTGAACGGCTGTTCGAAGGCGTACGCGATGACGGGGTGGCGGATCGGCTATGCGGCGGGGCCTGCCGATCTCATGAAGGCGGTGGGTGATATCCAATCGCAGTCCACCTCGAACCCCGCCTCGATCTCGCAGAAGGCGGCGCTGACGGCCCTCACGGAACCTGACGGGGCCTGGGAAAAGAGAATGCACGCGGCGTTTGAGGAGCGGCGCCGGATTTTCCGGGACGGGCTTCTTCGCATTCCCGGCATCGAGTGCGCCGAACCGGAAGGGGCTTTTTATGTTTTTCCAAAAGTCAGCGCCTGGTTCGGCAAGACCGTCGCGGGGGAAAAAATCCGAAATTCGGCGGATTGGACGCGCCTCTGCCTCGAGAAGGCTCATGTGGCCTTCGTTCCCGGCGGCCCCTTCGGCGATGACAACCACGTGAGGTTTTCCTACGCCACCTCGAAGGCGAATCTCGATGAAACCTTGAAGCGGCTTCAGAAACTCTTTGCCTGAAAAATTGCGTAATGCTTTCGCGGTTTCAACGCTCAAGGAAGTCATGAGGGGAAAACGGTCCAAGCGGCTCCGGCGGGCTCGGTGACAAACGTGATCTATTGGAAGTCAGGAAACACGTATCCTTCCCCCTTGACGTTCCTCTGCCAGGGGGGATAGGGTTTTTTCGTGGGCTTTCCGTTGCTTAAACGGGTGGGGATCGCGGGTCTGACGTGCGCCGCCTCCCTAGGAGGGGTCCCTGGAAGCTTGCGTGCCGACGAAGCCCTGCCGGCCCAGAGGTCGTGTGACGTAGCCGCCCTCATGGCCCAAATCGCCTCCGGCGCAGCTTCGCTTGTCGATCCAGCGACCGGAAAGGCGATCGAGTCGACTCCCCTGACGCGCGCCGCCGCGCTCGCGTGGCTGGGCCGACACCGCCCCCCTCAGGCGCTCGCGGTTCTGACGGCAGCGCTCTGGGACGCGGATCCGGCAGTGCGCGAGGCCGCCGTGAAGGGGCTCTTGTGTCTGGGCGATCCGGCGGCGGCGGTCCCCCTGGGGGCGGCTTTGTTGGCGCCATTGGCGGTCTCCCCCTCCCCCGCTCCCGCAACGATTTCAGTCTCCTACCCTGCGATCGACATGGACGATCCGAGTCTTCCCATGAAGACCGCCGTCAAGGAGATCCCTTGGCGCGAGGATCCAGATCTGGCGTGGCGCTGCCAGATCGCCCGGGTGCTCGCGGACCTCGGGGCCGAAGAGGGCGTGGCGCCGCTCGTGGAGGCACTCGAAAAAGAAAAAGAGAACGCATGCGCTGAGCTTGCGACCGCTTGCGAATCGTCCTTGGAAATCCTCGCCAATCTCTCTTTCAAGGCGGACCAGCCAGGGATCGTCGAGCGTTCGAACGCGTGGCGAAGATGGTGGGAGGATCACAAAAGCGAGCCCCGTGCGGTCTGGGTTCTCGCGGGATTTCGGGAGCATGACGGAGAGATCAAGGACTTAGAGTCGAAAGCGGCCGCCGCGTCCCTTGTCAAATTTCTCGCAGTCGAACAGCCTTGGCTCCGGGCGAACGCCGCCGAGCGCCTGATGCGCCTGGCGCATGAAACGAACGATCCGGCGCGGCTGGCTTCTCTTTTGGATCTTTTCCGGGAGATCGTCCTACGCGCCCCGGAGAGCCCCGCCAGCGGGGCAGATCCGGTGGCAAACGCCTTGGCGGCGACCGCTCGCCGCCAGTTCGCGCGCGTCTTCCACCGCACGGCCTGGCGCTATGCCGAGATCAAGAAGATGACCGCCGAGGCGTTCCCGCCGGGAGCCTTCGTGGCGGGGTTCTCCCTCCAGGCGCCGCAGTCGGGCCTAGAGAATCCTGTCGAGGCGCTCGCTCCCCTGGCGGCCTGGTGGGCGCGTGCCCGCCAGGCGCAGGGGCAGTAGGCGGGCCGCCTGCCTTTTTTCAAACCTTGTCGAGCATGAAACAAGAAACGTGTGCGGCTATTGCAATGCTTTTGCCTTTTCTGGCCGGGTGCGGCTCTCCTCAACAAGAGGCGGATTTTCTGGGAAATCCCTCTGCCGCGGCTCTCCGGGCGGCACGCTCTTCCCTGTCCGGGCGCTTTTCCGCCTTGTCCACGGATTCACATGAGATTCTGGTCGCGCACCGGATCTCGATTGCGATGATTCGGGTCTCCCTAGAGGAGGCCTGTCGGATCTTGTCGCGTGTCAGCGGCATTCCAGTGGCCCTCGAGTCCTCGCCCGGGTTTTTAGGGGAGGAATGCGTTTCGATCGTCGCCCAAGAGATGTCCCTAGCGGATATTTTGGAATGGTTCTGCCGCCAGGCGGATCTCTTCTACACCCTGGAGGAGGGGACCGTTTGGATCGGGCGGGACCTTCCCGGCTCGGCCTTTCGCGGACTGCGCACAGAAGGGCATTCGCTCCACGGTGTGAGCACGCCGGCATGCCGCCCGGGGACTGTTGTCGGCGAAGCCAGTTCGCACAAGGTGTTCGACCCGGACCGCGCGCGGGCTCTCGATCGGGAGGGAACCCCGGAGGCCCTAGAGATACCGAGCGCGCCGCCGCCCCAGGGCGCTCCGGACGCGGCCCCGCGTGCGCGTCTTGAATTTCTCAGGATGGTCCAGGAGGCACTCTCGCCGTTTTTGGAGCGGATCCCTGAAGCTCGGCTGACCTTGGCGGGGGACACCCTCCTGGCGACCCTCCCCCCCCGGGCGCACGCACGCCTGGCGGAGATCCTCGCGGCCGTCATGCGCGCCCGTTCGCCGCTGACGGATGGAAAACCCCTCCCGGCGCTTGCCGCCCCCTCCGCGCGGGAGATCCCAGACCTTTCGAAGCCCGTTTCTCTGTCGGTTGAAAACAGCGAGATTGAGGTGGTCTTTCAGGAGGTCGCGCGCGCCTCGGGCGTCAGCCTTGGCTGGGATGCGCGTCAGGCGGCTCTGGCGCAGCCCGTCCGGGTGCGGATCACTTGCGAGGCAAAACCGCTCTCCTGGGTCCTGGCGCGCCTGGGCGACGAGACGCCGTGGAAGTACGCGGCGGCCGAGCCGGGACGCGGCATCTGGATGTCGACATCGACGATTCCCGCCGGCTGGCCCCTGTCGGGCCGCCATCCGTGGGACCGCTCGGGCGTCGCCGCCTGGAGCGTGTTGCCTGAGTGGATCGAGAAGAAGGGGGCGGAAGCGGTCGAGGCGGCAGTCCGCGCAGAGCTTCAGCCGGTGGCGACACGCAGGCATGGGCGCTTCCTCGGCGTCCACGGCCCCTCGGGGGTCCTCCTGGCTATCCAGGAGCCTGACGTGCTCGCGCGGATCCCCGGCATCCTGGAGAATTTTAAGAAGGGGCTCTGGCCAGGGTGGAAGGAGGAAGCCGGAGACTGAACCTTTCATGACTCGTGACTTGTGACACATGACACGTGACGCATGTCCCATGACTTACTGCACCAACGTCCACCCGTCGGGAGATCTGGCGGCGCTTGAGGCGGCTCTCGCCGGCCCCGTCACCAGCGTGCGCCGGCGCGTCGCTCCGGGAGAACGCTTTCCTGTCGGGGTGTGGCTCTCGGCGCGGACCGTCCGGGCGCTCTCCGATGAGGCGGCTTTGGAGCGCTTGCGCGGCGTTTTGGAGAGGGAAGGGCTGGCGCTCGCCACGGTCAACGCCTTCCCCTATGGGGATTTCCACGCCCCCGCGGTGAAGCACAATGTCTTCAGGCCGGATTGGAAGACCCCCGAGCGGCTCCACTACACCCGAGCGGCCGCGCGGATCCTGGCACGGTTGGGGTGGGGAGAGGGAGACCTGACGATGAGCACCCTGCCCGGGTCGCTCGCGGCCTGGGGACAGGCGGAAAACGACAAGCGGGCGTGTGCTGAGAACCTCGCGCGCGCGGCGATGGAGCTTTCGCGCCTCGAACAGGAGACCGGACGCCATCTCCTGCTGTGTCTGGAGCCTGAACCGGGGGGGATGATTTCGACGACGGCTGATATGATCCTATTCTTTAAGGAATGGATCTTGGGTGTCGGCGCCCCGGAGAAAATTCTGCGCCGGCACCTCGCCGTCTGCTTCGATACCTGTCACGCGAGCGCCCAGTTTGAGGACCTTCTCGGGTCGTACGATCTCTTGCGCGCGGCCGGAATCGCCGTCGGCAAGATACAGGTTTCCTCGAGTCTCGAGGCGTCCGCGGCCTCTTTTAGAGAGCTTGCCCGCTTCGATGAACCCCGATACCTCCACCAAGTGACCGCACGCGACATGCAAGGAGACGTGGTCTTCTTCGAGGATCTGGGACCTTTTTTGGCGGCCGCGCCATCGGGCGGGTTCATGTCGGCGCGTGTCCATTTTCATCTTCCCCTGTTTTGGGGAGGGGGTAGCGAGATCTCTACAACTCAGGGAGAGCTCGCGCGGTTTCTCGCGGCGCTCTCGGGGCGCTCGGCAAGAGAGCCGCTTCCGCTCCTCGAGATCGAGACCTACACGTGGGGGGTCCTGCTCGGGTCCCCCCCCGACGAGAACGCGCTCGCGGAGGGGATCGCGCGGGAATTCGAATGGGTGAGAAACGCTCTATCGGGCGTCGATGGAGCGCTCGCGGGGGGCCAGGATCAGCCGGTAGCGCGTCCGCCCGGGTCGCGGGGAGGATAAGGCCGATGATCCTGACAGTCCGCCTCCTTGACCGTCGGCGTCGGTGCCCATCGATTTCTGCGCGTCGCTTTGCGTCGCTTGTCCTTGTTGACCGGCGGCACCTTCTCTGATCGGGGTGACGCCCAGGCGCGCCAGCGCCGCCGTCAGAGCCTCGAGTTCGTGCTCTTCAAGATCGATTTCGATGACCCAGGGGAGCTCGGCCGGGGCTATTTTTTTTAGCTCCTCTGTAGATTGTTTTGCGAGAGCCAAAACTTTTTCGGTCCGGGTCGGCCATGGCGCGCTGATGACTTTTCCTCTTGAGGCCTGGAGGGCGTCGCGCACGCCTGCCTCGACCTCTGAAGTCGCGGTGATCACAAAATGAAGCTCCTGGACCGTCTTGTCCCTTTCGCCGCCGTCCGAAGCGACCCTCTCTTTTTCGCTGGCCGCCCCCCCCCCGGAGCCGCGCCCGAACGATTCCGGGATGCTCTCCAGGACCTTCCGGCGGGAGCTGTCAAGACGGCTGTTTTCCCGAGTGGGCGCGACCTCGTCAACCCCTTCGTTTTTTGGGACATCCTGTGCGGCCTCCTCTAGATTTTTTTTCGGGATTTTGTGCGCCTTGTCGTCGAGCGACTGAACAGAGTCGCTCGGGCTCTGGCGGAGGGGTTCAGCCTCTTTGGAGAGTTCCCGGCCGCTTTCGAAATGGGCCTCTTCTCGGATCTTGAGCGCGTCACTTTCCGAGGGAGTTGGGAACGAAGAGGGAGGCGCGGGGG
>SBBH01000134.1 GCA_005239795.1 Planctomycetales bacterium | reverse complement strand
CCCCGCCAATCCCCCGCCATGTCCCTCAATGGAGATCCTTTCACCAGGGGATCCTCCACCCCCTCCACATGATGTCTCGCGCTGGACCAGGCGTACTTTTCGGCCTTGTGGACGATCCGTGCGCGCACAGGATTCAACTCCACATACCTCGCCACGGCCAGCAGATGCCGGTCGTTTTGGACCGGAAATGAGTGAAACCGCTCTTGGAACAGATGCCCCCGCACTCCCTCTCGCAAATTGACCCTGCGTGTGTATCGCCGGTGCGCCTCGCCAATGGCCCGCGCCAGGGAATTTTCTTGTTGGGGGACCGC
This sequence comes from Planctomycetales bacterium, assembly GCA_005239795.1. GTDB lineage: Bacteria > Planctomycetota > SBBH01 > SBBH01 > SBBH01 > SBBH01. Next base: position 3,833 of record SBBH01000134.1, on the reverse strand, counting down.
CACGAAATGCACGTGGTTGGTCATGAGACACCAGGCCCAAAAGCGGACTCCGTACCGATCTCCAAATTCCCGGACCAACTTTAGATACTCCGTCCTATCTCTGTCGCTCTCGAATAGATCCATGGACCGCACACCGCGCTGGATCACGTGGTGCGGATAACCGGGGACCACAACGCGAGCCATGCGAGCCACGCGATCTATCTATCAGAAACGAGCGTCACCCTTCAAGGAAATTAGTATACTGTCCCCTGAATTCGCGCTCGCGCTGGAAGCGCGATGCGCGAAACAAGCGGGTGAGGGGAATCGAACCCCCGTGGCCAGCTTGGGAAGCTGGAGCACTACCATTGTGCTACACCCGCGCGGCCGGGGATTTTAAGAAGTGGCCCGGCGGGTCACAAGAGAGGGGGTGTTTGTCGGGATGTGGGAACCCCCCGACCCGTCCAGTAAAATGGGGTATAGGCGAAGTTCGAGGAGGGGGTCCATGTGGAGCGTCGGTCGAATCGGGGTGTGGATTTTTGTGTGGGCGGCCTGCCTTGAGGGGGCGCCCACCGGCGCGGCTCCGCCCGAGCTGGGGCTTGTTCAGTGGCGGCGGGAGTACGAACTGGCGGCCGCCGAGGCGGTCCAAAGCGGCCGGTCGCTCCTCATTCTCTTTCAGGAGGTCCCCGGGTGAGGGACCTGTCAGGAGTTCGGGGGCCAGGTCCTGAGCCACCCGCTCATCGTCGACGCCGCTCAAGACTGTTTCGTCCCGCTCTGCGTCTACAACAACACGCGGGGGGACGGCGACGCGCGGACACTTAAAACCTTCCAGGAGAGCGCCTGGAACAACCCTGTCGTCCGGATCGTCTCCCCCGTCGATCGAAGCGACATCGTCCGGCGCCTCGCGGGCGACTACACGGTCGGGGGGCTCGCCTCGGCGATGATCCGGGCGCTCCAGAAGACGAAAAGGGCCGTCCCTGACTTCCTGGCGGTTTTGTCCGAGGAGGAGGAAGCGATCCAGCGGGGACTCTCCAAGGCGTCCTTTGCGATGGGGTGATTCTGGACCGGGGAAGCCAAGCTCGGCGAGCTTGGGGGGGTGATCGCGACGTGCGAGGGATGGGCCGGGAGCCGCGAGGTGGTCGAGGTCCGGTTCGATCCGTCGCAGATTTCGCGAGAGACGCTGGCAGAAAAGGCGCGCGAGCAGGGATTTTCGCCGCTTCCGGAAGCTACCAAGATCCGCCCCGAAGGGGCCAAGCACGCCGTCGCCTCCCACACGGTTTTGCGGTTCGTTCCGATGACGGAGCTCCAGGCGGTTCGGGTCAACGCGGCGCTTTACGCCAGACGCTCCGAGACGGAGGTGTTCCGCTGGCTCTCGCCGTCCCAAGAGGCGCTTGCGAAGACGGTCCAGGCGAATCCCAGGGCGCCGTGGAAACCGGCCGTGGGGCGCCCGGTCGTCTCCGCCTGGAAGGAGGCCCAAATGCTCGTCGCGTCGCTCGCCGCCACGCAAGCGCCCTCCGAGCGGAAGTAGGGCGTTTACTTCCCGGGAGGGATCGTTATCACCGCGTCCAGCGCGCGCCGGATGCGGGCGTCAAGATCCGCCCAGTGGGCCTGAGCGTAGCCGTCCAGCGCGCCTTTGGCAGGCGCAGCCAGAAAGGGGGCGAGGCGCAGTCCGATCCGGCGCAAGGTTTCAGCGGCGATCTGGGAAGCCTCGGCCGGGGTTCCCTTGGCGGGGTCCAGCGCCAGTTTCACGAGGTGCCGGACAAGCAGGCGTTGGAGGGCCCTCCTGTCCGCGGGGATCATTTCCTGCTTCGTTCCTCCAAAGGCGCTCGTCTCGAGGGAAGCGAAAAGTTCCGGGATCGTGAAGGGAACGGCGCCCGGGGCGGCGAGCCGCTCGTTCTCGAGGATGCGCGCCAGGCGCGCCGGCGCGAGGAGCGTCGCCAGCGCCGCCTGGTAGAGTCCCGCCACGCGGGCGCCGAAGTCGTAGTCAGCTGCGACGCGCCAAGGGGTGTCCCAGTCCTCAAGCGTTTTCGGCTTCAGGCGCGCGGCGGTTTCCGGCGCGAGGGCGAAGGCGCCCTGGCGGAAGATATGGCGGTCGAGGATCGCGAGGGCCCGGCGCTGGGTTTCGGGCGAGATTGGCGACAGGGGGGGCGCCCCGCCCGGAAGGGCAGCGGGGGACCCCGCCACTCGGTGAAGGATGACGCGCCCCCCGACGTGGCGGGCGGCGTTGTCGATGTAGTCTAGGGCGATCGAGAAGACGGCGACATCCAGCGCCTCCGGGATCGCGCTGTAGTCGTACCCCTCGGCCAGGACCAGTTCCGGCAGGCGCGGGAGCACCTCCTCGTGGAGCATCGTCAGGCGCGATTCGGCGAACGCCAGGGGGTCGTCCCCGAGGTCATCGCTCCCTGTCGTCGGGTCGATCCCGCTCAGACTGCCGTCGTCGTAGACGAGCCCCGGCTGGGTTTCCGCCCGTGCGGCGATCGCGTCGAGCGCCTTCGCCTCTTCTTCCGGGGAGAGGCCGTCGAGCGGTTTATAGAGATACTCGATTGTCAGATGGTCGTAGGGGCCCACCTCGGCCAGGATGTAATGCTTTTGCGGAACCCCCTTCGGGGCCAGGTAGACCGGATTATAGTCCATCACCGAGGAGGACATGATCTTCCCGTCGCAGACGCCGGAGCACCGGCCCGCCAAGACGTCTCCGCAACGGGAAGCCAGGCTCGCCTTCCAGTTGTGGGGAAGCCCCAGGGCGTGCCCCACCTCGTGGGCGACGAGTTCCCGGAACGCTTGTCTCGCCATCTCGCGGACCTCAGGGCCGTTCGGCGCCGCGCCGCGCGCCAGCATCGCCAGGCGCGCGAACGACAGCTGGCTCGAGAAGGAGGGGGCGCGGTCGCAGAGGAACGGGTGGAAAGGGCGCCGTGTCGGCGCGCTCTCTTCCGGCGCGAGGGCGAACGGCCCGTCAGGATCGGGCTGGCGCCACCAGCTGTAGATCTGATAGCGGCGCGAGGCGTAGGCTGGAAACTCCGCGTTCAGGAAGACAGCCCCTTTGAGGACCTGTCCCGTGCGCGGGTCGACGAGCGCCGGGCCGGCAAGCCCCGAGAACCCGAGCTTGTCAGACAGGTTCCAGTAGATCATGGAATGCTTCATGTCCGCCGGATCCCAGGCGGGATCCTCCGGCTGGTCGAGGACGCGGATCGCCTCTTTGATACCGACCGCCTCGAACGCGGCGTTCCACCAAAGAGCTCCTTCATACACGAGCGGGCGCCATTCGGCCGGGACCGCCTTGTCAACGTAGAAGGTGACCGGTTCTGCGGCGGGGGAGACCGCCGCCTGGGGATCGGATTTTCGGACGTCCCACCGCGTTGCGACATGGCGCATGGCGCTGCGGCGGGTCTCGATCCCGGTGTAGTCCTTGAAGACCATCGGGAAGACGCCAATCCGTTCGTCGGCTCCCCGCGGCCGGAAATCGTTTTTCGGCAGGCGGAAGGGATGAAAATCCACGAGGAGCCCCATCTGGCCGCGGTCCGCCAGGCGCATTTTTTCGGGAGGAGCGTGGAACAGGTGTCCCGGCTGGGGAGAGGCTTCTTTCCGTCGCAGGCGGATCGCGGCACGCGCCGTCACGTTGTCGGGGAATCCCTTCACGGTTGACAGGGCTGACTCTTCGGGTTTGGCTGTGAACCCCATCCCCGAGATCTGGGATTCCAGGAGCCCCGGTCCGAACAGATCCTTTGCCTCGATCAGGAGGCGTTTGGCATCCGCGCCGGCCAGCGCCACTCGCGCCTTGAACTCGTCCGAGTGCCTCTTCCGCTTCTGGCTCATCCCTTCTCCTCCCGTCTCCTGGACCCAGATCTTGCCACAATTCT
>SBBH01000207.1 GCA_005239795.1 Planctomycetales bacterium | reverse complement strand
GTCCTGCCCGACGACGTAGTCGTCGAGAATTTTTCGGATCTCGATCGGCGGCGGAACCCGCCGCGGCAGCGCGACGGAGGCCTTGCGGGGACGCTTCTTCTCCTGCGAGAGGATCGCGTTGCACTCGGCGACGCACAGGTCGCAGATAAAGACCCCCGCGGGCCCTTGGATCAGGTGGCCGACCAAGGGGACGCCGCGCTGGCAAAAGGTGCAGACTTCGTTGTCGCCTCGAGGACGGCGGGGAATGCGCGTGCTCATCGAATCGGTTCTCTGTTCACGCGGTGGCCGTCTTCGACGGCTTCATCGACTCGAGGACCTCGTCAACCAAACCGTACTTCTTGGCTTCCTCCGGCCCCATGAAGAAATCGCGCGCGGTGTCTTTCTCGATTTGCGTGCGGGCCTGCCCCGTGTGCTTGACGAGGATGTCGGTAAGCTTGTCCTTCAGGCGCAAGATCTCTTGGGCCTGGATGCGGATATCCGCGGCGGTGCCGCGCGTGCCGCCCCAAGGCTGGTGGAGCATGATCCGGGCGTTCGGGAGCGCGTGGCGTTTTCCCTTGGTGCCGGCAGCGAGCAGAACCGCCCCCATGCTGGCCGCCTGTCCGATGCAGTAGGTCTCGATGTCGCAGGGGAGGTACTGCATCGTGTCGTAGATCGCCATGCCGGCGGTGACGCCGCCGCCGGGAGAATTGATGTAAAGGCTGATCGACTTGTCCCGATCCTCGCTGTGCAGGAAGAGCATCTGCGCGATCACCAGGCTCGAGATGTTGTCGTCGATCGGGGTGCCGATGAAGATGATCCGGTCTTTTAAGAGCCGCGAGTAAATGTCGTAGGCCCGCTCCCCGCGTCCCGTCTTCTCCACGACCATCGGAACGAGCATGACGCCTCCTATTCGATTTCCCGACGGTTGGCGATGATCTTTCCAACAATTCCGTACCCCTTGGCCTCCTCGGCGGACATCCAGAAGTTCCGCTCGGTGTCGTTCTCCACGCGTTTGACCTCCTGGCCGGTTTCGCTCGCGATAATCTCGTTGATGCGCTGGCGCATCTTGACGATCTCTTCCGCCTCGATCTGGATGTCAGCCGCAGCGCCGAAAGCGCCGCCGGAAGGCTGGTGGATCAGAAAGCGTGTGTTGGGAAGACTGAAACGGTTCTCCTTTTTGGCCCCCAGGAAGATCGTGATCGCGGCGGAGGCCACCCAGCCGGTCCCCACGACGCGCACGGGGGAGCGGACGAACTTGATCATGTCGTAGATCGTGTCGCCCGACTCGACATGTCCCCCCTGGGAATTAATGAAAACGGTGATCGGATCGTTTGATTCCTGGTCCAAGACCACGAGCTGCCCCATCACCTGCTGGGCAAGCTTCTGGTTGATCTCGCCGACCACCAGGATCGTCCGGACCTTGAGGAGGCGCCCGGCCAGCCCCGCATCGCGGTCCTTGTCCTTCCCCTTCTCTTCGGTGTCCTTCATGGTCATCCCCCTCTACCCTTGCGCGATCTGGGCCTTTGATTTGATGTAGTCCACCACCTTGGCGTGGCGCAACTGCGCGCGGATCTCATCCAAGGATCCGTCGCGGGAGAACTCCGCACGAAGGCGATCCGGGCGCTGCCCCGAAGAGGACGCGATCGCCGCGACGTAGCGTTCGAGCTCCTGCTCGGTGGCAAAGATCCGCTCTTTTTCGGCGATCCGCTCCAGAATGAAAAGCGTCCGCAGGCGCCTCGTGGCCTCCTCCAAGGAATGCTTCTGGAGCTCCTTGATCTTCTCTTCGACCGACTCCGGAGGGAAACCCCGCGCCATGAGCTCGCGCTGGTAGCGCCGCAGGATGCGGTGCGACTCGGCCACGACCGCTTCCTCGGGCAGTTCGAACGGCATCATCTGGATCAACTGATCGTGGACCTGGCGCTCGAGGTCGAGGTCGGCCATCCTCTCTTTTTCACGCAGGATCGCCTGCTTGACGGATTCTTTGAAAGCCGCGACGCTCTCGGTGGAGAACTGCTGGGCGAACTCGTCGTTTAGTTCCGGAAGCCGCGCACGCTTCACCTCGTCGATCGCCACGGTCAGGGTCCCCTTCTTTCCGCGCAGGGTCTCCGCCGTGAAGGTGACTGGGATCGTCGTCTGGATCGATACCTCGTCGCCGGGGCCTTTCCCCGCGAACTTCTTCCCCAGATCCTCGACCGGGATCTCGCCCACCATCCCCTCTTCGAGAAGAATCGTGAAACCGTCCCGGGAAATGGGGGCCTCGCCATCGGCCGCAAGCGTCACCTTGCCGATCACGAGATCCGCGGGTTCGATCTTCCCTTCGGCCGGCGCCCACTGGGCCTTGCGCTTTCTCAGGTCCTCGATGCCGCGGGCCAGCTCATCCTCCGTGGCGGCCACCTTCAGGCGCTTCAGCTTGAGCCCCTGATACTCCTTCACCTCGAACTCTGGCCAAATCAGGATCTCAGCCTTGAATTTGAGCCCCGACTCGGCACCGAACTCCACCGATTTCTCGTCAACATGGGGATGGCGCAGGGAGGTCCATCCCTTTCCCTCCATCGCCTCGTGAACGGCTTTCTCAATGAGATCGCCCCGCACGTCGTCGAGCACGCCCTTGCCGAAACGCTTCTCGAGGATGGCGCGCGGGGCGCGCCCGACGCGAAAGCCAGGAATGGAGGCGGTCTTCTGGAGATCCGCAAGCGCCCCCTCAACGGCTTGCTTCACCGTCGCGGCCGCCACCTCCACGGTCAGGCGCTTCTTGCATGGCCCCAGATCGTCGACGGCGACAGACCGGCAAACCGCGGGCTCCTTTTCCTCTTGCTCTTTCTTTTGCTCGGCCACTTGCGCCATGGAATACTCCTCCGGAGAAGCGCGGATTTTAATGGCGCCCCTCGCTTCTGCAAACAGCCATTTTGGCGCGCCCCTCTTCCCCCGTGCAAAAACAAAACCACCGTGTAAGATGTCCCGCCCATGGCAAAAACATCCCCCTTGTCCTTGAAGCTCGCGCGGCGCTGGCGGTGCGTCGAGGAATTCACGCTGTTGGAAGACAAGGTCCGCGTCGACTCCCGGAAACCCTTTTCGAACACCATCGTTGAGATCCCTCTGCGTTTTCTGGACCCGACCTGGGCGATCCAGAAAGGGTCCTCCCACTTCCGCTATCTGATACTGGCCGCGCTTCTCACGATCACGGCCGCGACCCTGGGACTGCATGCCGCTTCTGTGCAACCTAACGAAACGGTCGCGGGCCTCGCCACGGTCCTCTGGGTGGCCTGGTTCTTCGGCACCCCCCTGGCGATCCTGGCCTGGTGGAAAGGGCGCTATAACGTCATCATTTTCACCACGCTCCACCCCAACTACGGCAATCTGGTCATCGCGCGCGACGCTGATAAGGACAAGGAACTCGATATTTTGCAGTTCGCCGACGCCGTGAGCGAGCGGATCAAGCTCCTCCAGCTCACGAAGCCGGACGGCTAGAAGCCGCTACTCTCCAGGCCGGCAATCATCGCCGGTTCTCAACGCCGCCTTGTATTCCCCCTTTTGAATTCCCAGAATAGCCGCCGCGCGGGTGTAGCTCAGCGGTAGAGCGCAACCTTGCCAAGGTTGACGTCGCGGGTTCAAATCCCGTCACCCGCTCCATGAACCAGAGGTCCGTTCCGGACACATGGGTAACAGTTTGTACCGGACACATAGGTTACAGGACCTTTGGGCCGAAGGGGTTGTCCAAAGGTTCCAAACGCTTGGCC
>SBBH01000028.1 GCA_005239795.1 Planctomycetales bacterium | reverse complement strand
GTTGGGTGATCGTGCACCGCAACCGGCTGATGGACGAGTCGTTCGTATCCGCCACGCGCGCCATCCGGGGGAGCTTCCCGCCGGTCGCGCCGGCAGAGCGCCCCGCCTCGTAAATTTCGTCGATCTGGGGAGTGGTGATCTTCCCGGAGAGGGTGCGCTTCAACTGCCAATTCTCATGGAGGAGGCGTCCGAATTCCTGGATCGGGCCGTTTCCCTTGAGGGTCTCGATCCCGGCGCCCACGAAACCCCTCATTTCCTGAAGCTCCTTCGATTTTTTCGCCGTGTTTTTGACCTGTTCTTCGGCGATTTCGGAGGCGGTCCGCGACAGCCCCGTGAAAAAGAGGAGCAGATGGGATTCGAGGGTGCGAATCCTTTCCGGCTTTAAGGTGATCGGACGGACGTCGATGTGGTCGTCTTCGCCGAACTGGATATGGTTGAATCCCCCAAACGCCGCGCAGGTCTGGTCCTGCGCGCCGATATTCTCCTCATTGAGGGTCTGTTCCACATGGATCGCCTCGAGGGCGAGCTGTCGCTTGGTCGCCATCGTGCCTTTCAGGGCATGCAGGGCATGCAGGAGCCCCACCGTGAAAGAGGAGGAGCTCCCGATCCCGGTGCGGGCCGGGAGGTCCCCCACGTGGTGGATCTCGACGCCGCGCTCAATCTCCAGGAAGCGGAGGGCCGATCGGACCGTCGGATGCTGGATCTGACCGGCGTCTTTGGCGAGCTCGATCTTGGACCAGACGACGCGATACCGGAAGTCGAAGAACGGCGGCAGGTACCGGCCCGTCACGTAGCAATATTTATCGATCGTGGTGGCCAGGACCTCGCCGCCATGCTCCCGGTACCAGGCTGGGTAATCCGTGCCTCCCCCGAAAAACGAGATGCGGTAGGGCGTGCGTGTGACGATCATGAATGCCTAAGCGTTAGCATAGGAGGCGCGCCGCAGGATCTGATATCCCCGCAGGAGTTCCGCGATCCCCTCCTGGAGGGAGACGCGCGCCCGGAAGCCCGTCTCTTCGATCCGCGCGTTGCTCACGATATAGTCCCGTTTGTCCGGGTCCTCGCCGATTTTCGACTCGAAGACATGGAAATCGGGGACCTGTTTCTTGATCTCGGCGCAGAGCTCGCGCTTGCTCAAGTTCGCGTCCGAGAGCCCCACGTTGTAGGGACGCCCCTTCATCTTGTCGAAATGCTTCATGCAGTGCTGGAAGACTTGGGCGACGTCCCGCACGTGGAGGAAGTTGCGCTTGAAATCCGCTTCGAAGAGGACCACGAAACGGTCGACGACGGCCCGATAGGTGAAGTCGTTGACCAAGAGATCCAGCCGCATCCGCGGGCTGATCCCGAAAACGGTCGCCAGGCGCAATGTCAGGCAGTTCTCGGAATCCAGGAGTTTTTTTTCGATCTCCACTTTGAGACGCCCGTAGAGCGAGATCGGGCGAAGAGGCGTCTCCTCCGTGCAGTGCCGGCCCTTTTCGCCGATTCCATAGCCGGAGTTTGTTGTGGGGAAGATGATCCTCTGGTTGCGCGATCGGAGCGCGAGGATCAGCTGAACGGCGTCGTGGTTGATCGTCTGCGCCCCCACAGGATCCTTGGCACAGATCGGCGCCCCGGTGAGGCAGGCGAGGGGAAAGATGTAGTCCGCGCGCGCGAGGAATTTCGCAAGCGTTGTGCGGTCCCGGGCGTCCCCCCGGACCATCGTGAACGCGGGGAGATGGCAACAGTCGAGAAGCGAGGTCTGCCCGTACATGAAGTTGTCGAGCACGGTGACCTCATGCCCCGCCGCCAGGAGCTGCGGAACGAAAACGGACCCCAGATATCCTGCGCCGCCGGTGACAAGAATTCTCATGGGTGTGCCTTTTGGAAACGCTAAACTCTAACGCTCTTTTTTGGATGATCAAGAATGAAAGTGACGCTTCTCGTCTTCACGATGAACGAGATCGACGGCATGCGGGTTATCATGCCGCGCATCCAGCGCGAGTGGTGCGACCAGATCCTGGTCGTGGATGGGAACTCCGTCGACGGAACGGTGGAGTATGCCCGGGAGCACGGCTATGAGGTCCTGATCCAGAAGAAAAAAGGGATCCGCCACGCTTTTATTGAGGCCTTTCCTCTGGTGAAAGGGGATGTTGTGATCACCTTCAGTCCGGACGGGAATTCCATCCCTGAGTTGATCCCATATCTCATCGCAAAATATAAGGAAGGATACGACATGGTCATCGCGTCCCGCTACGCGCCGGGGGCCAAGAGCGAGGACGATGATCTTATGACGGCTTTCGGAAATTGGTGCTTCACGAAAACCATCAATTTCCTTCACGGGGGCCGCTACACCGACGCGATGGTGATCTACCGCATCTACCGGACGAATCTCCTCACAGAGCTGGATCTTGATAAGGAGGAGAGCTACGCCCCCGAAAAACTGTTTCGGACGGTGATCGGGGTGGAACCGCTGCTTTCCGTCCGTTGCGCGAAACGGAAGCTGAAGGTGGCCGAGATCCCCGGAAGCGAACCCCCTCGGATCGGGGGGGAACGGAAGCTCCTCCCTTTCCGATGGGGAGGGGCCTATCTCGTGCAGTTCTTCCGGGAACTCTATTATTGGAAATGAGCCCGTTCGACAAGGGCGCACGAATCTTCGTGGCCGGGCACAAGGGGCTGGTTGGCTCCGCCCTCGTCCGGAAATTGACGGAAGACGGGTGTACGCGGTTGGTCCTCGCCTCGCGAAGCGAGGTCGATCTTCGGCACTTCGAGGCTGTGGACGGTTTCTTCGCCTCGGCCAGGCCGGAGTATGTCTTCCTCGCGGCGGCAAAGGTGGGGGGGATTCTGGCAAACGATACCTATCCCGCCGATTTCCTGCGCGACAACTTGCAGATCCAGACGAACGTGATCGATCTGGCCTTTCGCCACAAGGTGAAGCGGCTCCTGTTCTTGGCCAGCACCTGCATCTACCCGAAGCATGGTTCCCAGCCGATGGAGGAGCGGTCTCTCCTGACCGGCGCGATCGAGCCCACCAACGAGCCGTACGCCGTCGCCAAGATCGCCGGGGTCAAAATGTGCCAGGCTTATCGGAAACAGCACGGTGCGGATTTCTTCTCGGT
>SBBH01000161.1 GCA_005239795.1 Planctomycetales bacterium | reverse complement strand
GTAGGCTGGAAGGTTTCTCCTATTATGGAACCAGCCGGTATAGAATCACGCCACTTTGGCATGAGCAGGGATCTGTGCACAAACTGGGGAAACTCGCGCGGAAATCCGGTTTGAGATGGCGCCAAGAGAGTGTACAACGCTTTGGTCAATATCGACAAAGGAGGCGTGTCATGACCGAGACATTGACGATTTCAAAGTTCCGAAGCCAGCTCCTGAAACTTCCCAAGAAACTAGCCAGGGAGAAGAAGCCGGGAACGATCACCGTCACCCAGCGGGGCAAGCCCGTTTTGGCGGTCCTCCCCTACGATTTCTACGACAGCCTCATGGAAACCCTGGAGGTCATGTCGGACCCGGAACTGATGGCGGCCCTCCGGCAGAGCGCCAAGGAGATCAAACAGGGCAGGGGGATCCCTCTGGAGCAGATGAAGAAGGACCTGGATCTGTGACCTATAAGGTCATCGTTACGCCGAAAGCCCGCGAGATGTGGCTTTCGATCCAGGACCGGAGAATCCGCGCCAAGATCTACGACCGGGCGATGGATCTCGCTTCTGATCCGGCGTTGCAAGGGAAGCGGATGGACGAAGACCTGATCGATTTCCGGAGCTTGCGTGCGGTCGGCCAACGTTACCGGATCCTTTATCGGATCGACGAGGAACGCAGGATCGTTTGGGTCAAGGCAGTGGGGATCCGCAAGCGAGGAGACAGAAACGACATCTACGTGCTGGCCTCGAAGCTGGTGCGTTTGGGAGTCCTGTGAAATCGGCCACGTGACGGACTTCCTCTCTCGATAACCCGCTCCTAAAGGAAGCGAAGGAATCTTATTATTTGTTTGGTGCTTGGGACTTGATGCTTGGTGCTTGAATGAACAAGGTGAATCCTGGAACTCGTATTGTGGGGCGCCATGGGCGCAAGGTCGACGGCCGCGCCAAGTGCACCGGGCAGACGCTCTTTGCCGATGACCTGGCCCTTCCCCGCATGCTCTTTTGCCGGATCCTGCGGAGCTCCCAGCCCCACGCCGCGCTGAAGAAGGTCGACGTCTCGGCGGCCCAAAAACTCCCCGGCGTCGTCGCGACGCTCGTGGGGGCGGAGCTCCCCGTGAAGTTCGGGATCCTGCCGGTGAGCGAGGACGAGCACGCCCTGGCGGTCGATCGCGTGCGCTACGTAGGGGACCCGATCGCGGCGGTGGCCGCCGAGGACGAGGAGACGGCCGAGCGGGCGCTGGGGCTGATCGAGGTCGCCTATGAGCCGCGCCAGCCGATTATGAGCGTCGAGGAGGCGGTGGCCACCCCCGACCCGCGGATCCACGACTACGCCGACGAGGGGAACCTGCACCGCCTCGTCTCCCTGGAGTTCGGCGACGTTGAGGAGTCTTTTAAGGAAGCCGAGGCCGTCCTCGAGGGGTTCTACTACTACGAGGGGAACACGCACCTCCCGATGGAGCAGCACTCGGCCTTGGCCGCGGTCGACCCCGAGGGGCGCGTCACGCTCTGGAGCTCGACACAGACCCCGCACTACGTCCACAAGGCGATGGCGAAGGTCCTCGGGATCCCGGCCGCGCGGATCCGCGTCATCGCGATGCCCAACGGCGGCGGCTTCGGCGGCAAAAGCGACCCCTTTAGCCATGAGATGGTCGTGGCGAAGCTCTCCTTAAAAACCGGCCGCCCTGTGAAAATCACCTTAAACCGCGAGGAGGTTTTTTATGCCCACCGCGGCCGCCATCCGGTCCTGATGCGCTGTAAAACCGGCGTCTCAAAAGAGGGCGCGATACTCGGGATGCATTTCCAGACGTTCCTGGACGGCGGCGCCTATGGCTCCTATGGGGTCGCCAGCACCTACTACACGGGAGCCCTGCAGACCGTCACCTACAACGTGAAGCGCTACAAGTTCGAGGGGGTGCGCGCGTTCACGAACAAGCCTCCCTGCGGCCCCAAACGTGGTCACGGGACGCCCCAGCCGCGCTTCGCGCTCGAGATCCAGATGGACCGGATCGCGGAGAAACTGGGGCTCGACCCGGCCGCCATGCGCCTGGCGAACCTCGTGCCGCCCCATTCGGTCACGGCCAACTATCTCAAGGTCGGGAGCATGGGGTTGGCCCAGTGCATCGAGAAGGTCGTCGAAGGATCGGGATGGAAAGAGCGGTTCCGGAAGCTCCCGTACGGCCGCGGGCTGGGCCTGGCGTGCAGCTCCTATTTGAGCGGCGCGGGGCTTCCGATCTATTGGAACAAGATGCCGCACTCGGGCGTCATGCTGAAATTCGACCGGGGGGGAGGGGTCACCGCCTACTGCGGCGCGATCGACATCGGCCAGGGGTCGGACACGATTCTGGCCGCGATCGTTGCCGAGGTGCTGGGCCTGGATCCCTTCGACATCAAGCTCGTGATGGCGGACACGGACCTGACGCCGGTGGATCTGGGGAGCTATTCGAGCCGCGTGACCTTGATGATGGGGAACGCCGCCATCCAGGCGGCCGAGCGCGCCAAGGCGCTTCTTGCCGCCGCCGCCGCTGAGAAGTTGCAGCTTCCCAAGGG
>SBBH01000157.1 GCA_005239795.1 Planctomycetales bacterium | reverse complement strand
GGCTCGAGCTCGAGCGCACGGCGTCCACCACGGCATCGGCGACCTGGAAGGCGAAGGTTGTCGCCGCCGACGAGCGAGATGAGGCCGGGATCCGGGCCGTCCTCAACTTCGGGCACACGGTGGGACATGCCCTGGAGGTCGTGCACGCCTACCGGCGGCTGCGCCACGGGGAAGCGGTCGCCTGGGGGATGCGCGTTGCGCTGGCGCTCTCAGAAGGAAGAGGGGGGCTCGCCTCTCCAGGCCAAAGGCGGCTCGCCTGGAATCTTTTAGACCGTCTGGCCCCTCCGCAGATTTCTCGGCTCACGGCGCGGACGCTTGCACCCTGGATCGGGCGCGACAAGAAAGCGCGCGGCGGGAAAAGTGTTTTCATTTTGCTGGCCGCCCTTGGGCGCCCCTTTGCGGTTTCCGATGTGAGCGCGCGGGAATTGGCGGCAGCGCTGATGCACGCGGGGCTGGGGCGCGGCTCATGAACCAAACCGTCTTTGTACGGTTATACCCAGACATGGCGCGCATCTTTTACGCAATAGGGTTTTTTCTTGTCTTTGGAGTTTTTAGCGTAGGACGTGCCGCGCCGGAAGAGCCGCCAGAAGAAACATCCATCACTGGAGAAATCGCCAAAGAGAAGGCCCTTTCAGCGGTTGGAAACCATCCGACCCGCCGAAAGGCGGTTGAAGAGCTTTGGGCCTACCCCAGTCGCGAGAAGCTGGATTTCGTTGCGAGTTTCGCAAACAACAAGAGCAAGAAGGAGCTGGCTGAAGCGCTCGCATGGTTTCTTGAACACCCGGATCCGTCAATACAACGGTACACGGGACATGTGATTTGTCAGTTTCATGAAAAATCAATCGCGCCCCATCTGGTCAAGCTCCTCGAGTCTAAAAATCTGGGGACGCAGGCGGGGGCGGCCTATGCGCTGGGGTATACTGGCGAGAAATCCGTCGCGCCCCATCTGACCAAACTCCTCGGATCCGAAGATGCCTTGGTACGGCTGGACGCCGTCTGCGGGCTTGGGAAGCTTGGCGAAGCATCCGTCGTACCCCAGCTGGTCAAATGCCTGGGAGATTCGGATGCGCCCGTGCGGACTTGCACGGCCTGGGCGCTTGGGGAGCTTTGCGAGACATCCGTCGTGCCCCAGCTGGTCAAATGCTTGGAAGATTCGGAATCGCAGGTGCGGCAGATGACGATCTCGGCGCTTGGGGAGCTTGGCGAGACATCCGCCGTGCCCCATTTGGCCAACATCCTCGACGATGGGGTTCCGTTTGTTAAGCAGATGGGCGCGGCCGAAGCGCTTGGAAAGCTTGGTGAGAAGTCAGTCGTACCCGGCTGATTCAACTTCTCGGGCATTCAGGTCAGTACAGTTTGCGTCAGTACAGTGTGCGGATGAAAGCAGCACATGTGATTCAAATACTAGAGGAGTGGAGACACTCCCAAAGAAGGGAAGCTCTTTTCCAACGAATTCAGAAAAATTCAACGAGAAGACCATCCAGGAAATCCTGGCCTGGTGGGAGGAGCACAAGACGGACCCAGAGTGGCATCCTGCCGGGGAGAGCGAACAATAAGTTTCGCTAACGGGTTTCCGCCATCCGCTTCTTGAGCTTAGCGGCCACTGGGTCCCCCGTCGATTCAAGGACATCGAGCAGCCGCGCGCGCAGGTCCTCGATCTTCGGCTTCCAGGCAGGATCGTCGATGAGGTTCTTGAGGGAGTCCGGGTCGGTCTCGTAGTCGTAGAACTCTTCCGGGACGCGCTTTAAGAAGAAGTCGACGCGCGCGGCGATCGCCTTGTCGTTTGAGGCCGCTTCCGTCATCGCCTGGTATGTCAGACCGTGTTGGGACTCGTTCCGGAAGAGAGTCTGGCCGCTGGACCACGGGTTGAAGATGTAGCCGCAATGCTTCGTCTGGAGGGCCCGCATGGGGTAGTCGCGTTTTAGAGCCGTCGAGTTGATGAAGGTCACGACGAAATCGCGACCGGACTGTTTGTGGTCCTTCAGGTCTTTCAGGAGGGGGAGGAAGGAGCGGCCATCCATGCCGCCGTCCGGGCCGCCGGGCGCCGGAATCCCTGCCGCCTCGAGGACCGTCGGCATGAAGTCGATCCCGGAGATCATCTGCTCGTCCTCGACGGCTCCGGGCTTGACGACGCCGGGCCAGCGGACGATCCAGGGAGTTCGGGTGCTCGCGCGGTAGCAGTTGGTCTTGGCAAAGGGGAATGGCATCCCGTTGTCGCCGAGGTGTGTGACAAGGGTGTTTTCGGAGAGGCCGGATTCCGAAAGCGCCCGGAGGATCTCGCCGACGCTCTTGTCGGCGCGGGAGATCGAGGAGCCGTACTGGGCGAGGTCTTTCTGCACGTCGGGAAGGTCGGGCAGGAAACGGGGAACCGGGATCTGGCCCGGCGCGAAGTGGATCGGCGGGTTGGCCCCTTCCTTTTCTCGGCGTTTCCCGGCGCTGCCGGCAAAAGGCCTGTGCGGGTCGGACGTGTTGGCCATCAGGAAGAAGGGGCGGCCGGCCTCCTTCGCCTTTTTGAAAAACTCCTTGGCCTGGCGGTAGTAGAGGGCGGGGTCCCGGCCATCCCGCAGATCCTGCGCGGGGATCTCTACGTCCCAGCAGAACTTCTCCTTCGGCTCGAGGTGCTCGGTCTTGGAGAAGATCCCGTTCAAGTAGCCGGCTTTCCGCAGGGATTCTGGCAATGTCGGGACTTCCTCTCGGATGGGGGTGAATCCCAGCGCGCCGCTCCGGTGCGGGTAGCGCCCGGTCATGAGGGCCGAGCGGGACGGTTGGCAGATCGCCGACGTTACGTGTGCCTGTGTGAAGCGGATCCCCTGCGAGGCGAGGGCGTCGAGATTCGGCGTGATGTTGGGGACCGTGGCGCCGAACGCTCCCACGAACTCGCATCCCATGTCGTCGGTCGTGATGAGCAGGATGTTGAGAGGGGCGCCAGAGCCGGCGGCGGGAGGCGGATAGGGCGCCGCCCGGCCCTCGGCCCAGATCCCAGCCAAGGTTGCAGCCCAGAGTAACCAGGGAAACAGATGCGGAGACCTTGCTCTTTTGCTCGTCATTTCAGATATGATACGGGTGAGACGTGGAAAGGTTCGCCTGGAACGTAGCGACAGAACAAGGAGCCTGCCATGGAACTTCCGAAGATCGCCGACAAGAAGCCTGCCGTCCTTGAGCTTGAGCCCGGCACCTACGCGTGGTGTGCCTGCGGGCAGTCGAAGAATCAGCCATATTGCGACGGTTCGCATCGCGGGACGGGGTTCTCGCCGAAAATGTTCACGCTGACCGAGAAGAAGCGTGTGGCGCTCTGTCAGTGCAAGCAATCGGCGCAGACGCCTTACTGCGACGGGACGCACCGGACGCTGGCTTAACTCTCCTTGCGCCAGCGCTCGATCCGCTCGCGCTCGGCCTCTTCCGTCTCGTCTGGATCGAATGCCTCCTGTCGTCCGATAATGCTGGAGAGCGCGTCCCAATAAGTCGCCGAAAGATAGGGATTCCCCACGCTCTCTTCCAAGAGTTCAAGTAGGGGCTTTTTCGCCTCCGTAATCCGAAGTTCCCCCAAGAGTTCCGCCGCCGCCGCGCGCACGAGGGGGTGGTCGTCCGTGAGCGACGCGAGGAGTAGGGGGGCGGCCCGGTCCGCCGGCGCGTGCGCCAGGCGCCGCACCCCTTTTCGGCGTGTGTGGGGATGCGTCGAGCGCAGGGAGAGCCGCGCTGCGAAGAGGACGAAAGGGGCGATGAGCCGGCAGAGGATTCCGCGGTTAAGGGGCGCGCGCGGCGCGGCGCCAGAGGGGTGGGAAGG
>SBBH01000175.1 GCA_005239795.1 Planctomycetales bacterium | reverse complement strand
ATGCCTGTTATCGCTGAGCCGCTTTTACGAACTATTTTTGGAGGCATTTCCCCTGTGAAATGTTGGAAAAGTCACCACTGAACTGGGGATACTCGAGATCGGCGCAGAAGGAACCCACGACAGCCCCAAAAAAGAACCGGGCGGGCCTTTCCTGATGGGCGGCCCGCCCGGGTTTGAATCGATGCGAGACGACTTAGAATCGGAACGAGGCGTCAAACCTCGTCATCGAAACCGTGTCGTCGTTCCTCTTGACGCCGCCTGTGGTGACACCCCCCAGTTGGACGTTCTCCTCCACGTAGCTACCCGGCATGAACCAGCCGAAACCCAAGGCGAAGGAGATATTCTCCGAATAGCCCCAGCGGAGCTTGATGTCCCACTCGTCGCCCAGATCGCTCTCGGTGATCTTCGCACCGCCCACTGCATTGGCGGCCGAGATCTCGTCTTCGTTGATCTCGAAGGTGTTGAAGGAGACCTCGATCGACTTCTCGCCCTTCAAGGGGGTCGCATTCGAGTCGACCATAAGCCCGCCCTTCAAGCGCCAGGCAAAGTAGTTGTTCGAAAGCCCCATCCCGAACTGGTTGTCCTCAACGATCATCGTCTCCTTGACCGACCCATAGTTGATGTAGGCGTCGTTCGAGTCATCGGCGTTGTCGTCGTCGCCGCTATAAGACCAGATGGACGTCTCAACCCAGGGGGTCATGTCGGCCATCATCTCCTTGAACGCATATTTCCCGCCGACGTACCAGGCGGACGCGTCCTGATCCTCCTCGATCCCCGCGGCGGCGCCGCCAAAGGCATCCTCGTTGAAATCGCCGTTCTGGAAGTCGAACTCGCCGAACACCTCGACATTGTCCCATCGGACCTGGGCGCCGGCGCCCCAGCCCCAGAATTCGGAGCCGCGGCCGCGGTCGGTGCCGATATTGCCGTCTTCCTCGGTCGCAATGTTCTTATCAGCGTAGCGGACGAAGTGCGCGGTAATGGTGCTCTTCTCCTTCCCCATCATCTCAAAACCGTACGTGCCGTAGAACCCGAGGATATCCTCGTCGTCCTGGTCGGTTCCCGTCTCCTCCAGGACCGTCCAGATCGCGTCAATCCCCAGGGTGTTCTCCCCTTGGTCCATCCCCCAGCAGAATTTCCAGCCGAAGCCGGGGTTGGCCTGATCACGGGTCGCCATGAAGTCGACGGCCCCCGCGGCAGAAGCGCCGGCGATCTTATTCGTATTGAAGGCGAAATCAACGTTGCCGCCGTTCCTGAACTGGAACCGGTGGCCCAGGTCCCCCGTGGCCAACAAGAAATGTGTCCCGTTGCCGCGGTCAAGACCGTAATTCATCTCCTGGACGCCCAAGCGGAAGGAGAGCTTGTCGACCAGGAAGTTGTCGAGGTGCGCATACGCCTGGCGCAACTCCACTTCGAATTCCCCCTGCCCATTCAAGGTCGAGCCCGTATCGGCCGCGAGGCGATCCTGAGTGCCATAAGAACGCCCATTGATGTCGGTGGCGCGCATCTGAAACGCCATGTAAGCATCCGACCCCAAATCGGCATGGGCATTGACGTCGAGCGTCGTCGTGGTCGTCGTCTCGCCGTCATTGGCCGTCGCAGTCCCGGCGTCGGAGCTCTTGGTCCCCGTTGCGCGGTTGACCAGAACCTCATCATCGCTGAAATCAGAGAGGTTCTCGCGCGCGACCGTGAAGAAGTCGAGGTCCGCAGTCAGCGTCAGTTTCCCACGGCTTCTCGGCTCCTTCGGGATATCTCCCGCAGGTGCCTGAGTCCACACCCCAGCGAGCGCCAGGGCGACACCCCCCATCCACAGTTTCCTCATTATTCCCATCTCTCTCCTCCTTTACCCTGCGTGAGGGCGACTCCGCCCTCCTGTGCTCTATTAAAAGACTTGCGTCTCACAGGCCGACCGTCCCACTCGGGAGGTCGCCCTCAAAATCAGGGGGATTCTTAAGAATGTCCCCACATCTGTCAAGAAATTAATCGCTTTTTTTCGCCTTCCGGACCTCCCCCATGCAGACTCTGCATAGCCCTGAAACCCTCGATGGGTTCGTTCAACCACTAACCGCGCTCTTCCCGGCCCCCAACAGGGAACCGCCGGTCTCGGGAGAGGGAGGGAGACCTGGATCGCTTCATCGGCCAGACGCAGCGGCGGCTTGAGAAGATTTTGAAGAAAATCTCGGCCCAGTTGAGATCCCCGGGCGCCGTGATCTTGAGATTCGCCCGGTCGCCCAGGACGATCCGGACCGGCAGCCCTTCCGCCTCGAAGGCCGAGGCGTCATCGGTCCATCTCCTCCACCCCCGATGCCGTGTAAAGGCGGCTTCAAGAGAGGCGCGCCGGAAGATCTGCGGCGTTTGGACCGTCCAGAGCCCTTGGCGCGGGACGGTCCGTACGACGATCCCCCGGTGCCCGCACTTGAGAGTCTCCGCCACGGGAAGCGCGGGGACCGCCCCCCCCGTGGCTCGCGCCGCCGCGAACACCCGCCGTGCCAGCGCCGCCGTCACGAGCGGGCGCGCGGCATCGTGGATCGCGACCCATCGCAAGGCGGCGGGGAGCGCGCGCAGGCCCTCCCGGACCGAGCCAGCTCGGGTGGCCCCGCCGCGCACTGCCGTGAGGCGCCCTCCCTGCGGGTCGAGGCGTCTGACAACGGCCCGCATCCGCACAAGCTCTCCGCGGGGGACCACGAGAACAATCTGAGAGACCTCGTTCATGGCGCGAAAGAGATCCAGGGAATGCCGATAGAGCGGAATGCCTGCCAGATTCCGGAAAGGTTTTCGGACGCGCCCGGCCAGGCGCCGAGACCGGCCGGCAGCCAGGATCAGGACGCCCAGCTTCGCGGAAGGGGGCATCAGCTAAAAAACGTCTGGGCCTCGTCCAAGGTCTTGGCAATCCGAAAGATCTGGCAAAGCCCCAAAAGGTCGAGGACCTCCTGCACCGCAGGCGATGGGGTCAGTAAGACGAGATCCCCCTGGTGGTCGCGGGCCTTCCCCAGGGCGCCGATAAAGACCCCCGCCCCGGCGCTCCCGATGTAGCCGACCCCCGAGAGATCCACGACCACCCGGTAATGCCCCTGCGCGAAAAGGCCAGAAATCGTCTTCTCCAGACGCTCAAAGGTATGGGCATCCAGAAACCCTTTAAGCCCCAGGTAGAACACCTTGCCCGAACACTGCTGGCTCGTCACCTCAAGGTCGGCCATCGCTCCCTCCCCTAGAGATACTTCACCATGCGGAGCTCGTTGCGGACTCCTTCGTGGAAGACGTATTCCACTTCATCCATGATCTTGCGCATGAGAAAGACCCCGAGCCCCCCCCGGCGCCCTTCCCGGACGAGCTGTTGGATATCCGGCGCCTTGACTTCCTTGGGGTTGAAAGAGCACCCGGAGTCGTAAATAACAACCTCAAAACGCTTGGGACTGACGTCCACCGTGATCCGGATGCGGTCCTGGTGCTTCTCCTCGTAGGCATGCTTGATGATGTTGGTGATCGCCTCGTCGATCGCGAGCGTGATCCGGTTCTGAAGATTTTCCTCCATTTCGGAAGCCCGGACGATCTCGGCGATAAAGGCACGGACCTTTTGGAGCCCCTCGGTCTGGAGTTGTATGGAAAGATCGCGTCGGATGGCCGTCACCATGCTCCCCCCGATAAGTCCCGGAGAACACTAGTGGTTCGACTCGGAAGTCTTCATGCCGTATACACTACCAAGATTTCCTCGCTTACCACTAGTGCTGAGCTGAAAGTTTTGATGCGCAGCACTCAAAACTTTCGTGTCGAAGTACTAGCAAGCACACCCCTCGTCAACGAAACCCTTGACACAAAAAACCTCCCCGCTTAGCGTCTCAAAAGATGCTTGAAGGATTCGGCGTCATTCTCTGCTTTATCCTCTTTGCCTTCGCGTTCGTCGGCATCAACCTCTTCCTGAGCCGGCTGTTGCGTCCGTCGCGCCCTTCCCCCGAGAAGGCGATGCCCTACGAATGCGGCGAGGATCCCGTGGGGGACGCCTGGATCCGCTTCAACCCCCGCTTCTACATGGTGGCCCTGGTGTTCGTCGTCTTCGAGGTCGAATTGGCGGTGATCCTCCCGGTGACGGTCTGTCTCAAATCCTGGGCCGCCGCCGGACACGGGGCTCTCGCCTTCTGGGAACTCATGATCTTCGTCGGGATCCTGGCCCTGGGCCTGGTCTACGCCTGGCGCAAGGGGGACCTCGATTGGGTTCGACCCCAGCCCCGCTTTTCGGCCGGGACCCCCGCAAAACCCGTCCAAAGAGAAAACCGGTGAAAATCCCGCTTGTCTGCCGATCCTGCGGCGAGATCGAGTCCGTAGATTTCGCAGCTACAGCCGACAAGGTGATCTGCTCGAGTTGCGAACATGAGGCGCCCGCAGGGAACGCGGCACTGCGCCAATCGATCACGGCCCGGCACGCCAAGACGCGCCTTTTGTGCTGGATCGGCGGGGGCTCTGCGGTTCTGGCGCTCCTCTTGATCGGCATCCAGATTTTCCCCGAAGAGGCCGGCTTGGGAGACGCCCTGTGGGTTGCCGCGGGGATCTTTTTCCTTGGCGCCTCCGCCTGCGCGATCCTCTCCGAACGGGAACGGGAGGTCGTCTACTTCTAGGGCCATGCCCCGCACCACACTCCCTCAGACGCTCCTCATCCTGAAGCCCGACGCCGTCCAGCGGCGCCTGACGGGGCGGATCCTGGCGCGCGTCGAGGACAAGGGGCTCCAGATCGTGGGGATGAAGATGATCCAGATTTCCCGTGCCCTCGCCCTGCGCCACTACGGCGTGCACCGCAAAAAACCATTTTTTAAGTCGCTCATCCAATACATCACGTCGGGCCCCGTGATTGTCCTCGCGGTCCAGGGAAAAAATGTGATCGCGATCACCCGCAAGATGATGGGCGCCACCTTCGGCTCGAATGCCGAACCGGGAACCCTGCGGGGGGATTTCGGCGTAAGCGACAGCTTCAACCTCATCCACGGGTCCGATTCGCCCGAAGCTGCCCGAAAGGAAATCGCCCTCTACTTCAAGTCGGACGAACTCCACGCGGCGGCGCTTTCGGACTTCGCCTGGACGTACGATCTATCGGAAGGGAAGCCGGTCTGACCACCGTTCGTATTTCGTGATCTGTGATGCGTGGTTCGTCGACGACTCACGAAGCACGAATCACGATCCACGTTTCTATATAATATGCCCCTCCATGTTCCCCGCCCACCGTCCGCGGCGCCTACGCCGCACCCTCTGGATGAGGGATCTCGTGCGTGAAACGCGCCTCGCGCCAGAAGCCTTGATCGCACCGCTCTTTGTGGTGCCGGGCACGAAAATCCGGCGCCCCATCCCCTCCCTGCCGGGACAGTTTCATCTCTCGGTCGACCGGCTCGCCGAAGAGGTCGAGGCGCTTGCGGATCTCGGCGTGCGGGCCGTCCTGTTGTTCGGGCGGACCGAGCGCAAGGACGCGCGGGGGAGCGGCGCCGACGCACGCGAGGGGGTGATCTTGAAAGCCTCCGCTCTTCTTAAAAAACGGCTCTCAAACCGGATCGGCCTCATCGCCGATGTGTGCCTCTGCGCCTACACGACAAGCGGCCACTGCGCCATCCCCGGCCGGGGCGGTGCCGTCGACAACGACGCCTCGATCCGACGGCTCGCCCAGATCGCCGTCGCCTATGCCAAGGCCGGTGCGGATGTCATTGCCCCGAGCGACATGATGGACGGCCGGGTCGGCGCGATCCGCCGCGCGCTCGACGCGGCGGGGCTCTCCTCGACGGCGATCCTCTCCTACGCGGCCAAGTACGCCTCGGCCTTCTACGGACCGTTCCGGGACGCGGCCGGCTCCGCACCACCCGCGAGCCAGGACCGGCGGGGCTACCAGATGGATCCGGCCAATGCCCGCGAGGCCCTGCGCGAGATCGCGCTCGACATCGACGAGGGGGCGGATATCGCGATGGTCAAGCCAGCCCTGGCGTATCTGGACGTCATCCGCGCCGCGCGCGGGCGCTTTGACGTCCCGATCGCGGCCTACAGCGTGAGCGGCGAGTATGCGGCCGTGAAGGCCGCCGCGGCCAAGGGTTGGCTCGATGAACGCGCCGCGCGCGATGAGATCCTGACCGCGATCCGGCGTGCCGGCGCCGACATGATCTGCACTTACTGGGCGCGGGACGCTGCGCGGGATCACGCGCGCGCGAAACACTGATGTCCATCTACAAGGCCTATGACATCCGCGGGATCTATCCTGAGGAACTCGACGAGCGAACGGCCTACCGCATCGGCCGCGCGTTCGCCGAGATGCTCACCGCCCGGACGGTCGTCGCCGGGCGCGATATGCGGAAGTCTTCCGCCGAGCTTTTCGCCGCCGCCGCCGACGGGATGCGAGACGCCGGCTGCGACGTTTTAGATGTCGGGATGGTGACGACGCCTCTCGTGTACTTCGCCACCGCCCACGCCGGCGCCGACGCAGGACTCATGGTCACCGCCAGCCACAATCCGGCGCGCTACAACGGATTCAAGCTCTGCGGGAAGGGGGCCTCCCCGATCTCCTATGACGACGGCATCCGCGAGATCGAAAACCGTGCGGCACTCCTGAATGAAAAAAAAGGCGAAAGCGCCGCTCCGGCGCGCAAAAAAGGAACCCTGCGGGTATTCCCGGCGGCCGACGCCTATCTGGCTCACCTCCTCTCTTTCGCGCGTAAAATCCGCCCCTCGACGATCGCCGTCGACGCCGGAAACGGCTCCGGCGGCCCCTTCGCCGCGCGGCTTCTCTCGGCCCTCCCCGGCGTCGCCTGCGTGGGGCTCTACATGGAGCCGGACGGCCGCTTCCCGAACCACGAGGCGAACCCCTTAAAACCCGCGAATCTCCGTGACCTCCAGAAGGCGGTGCGCGAACACCGATGCGACCTCGGTGTGGCCTTAGACGGCGACGCCGACCGATGCGTCTTCGTCGACGGCGCGGGCGCGATCGTCCCGACAGATCTCGTGACCCCCCTCCTCGCGCGCGAACGGCTCGCCCTGCGCAAGGGCCCCGTTGTCTATGACCTGCGCT
>SBBH01000017.1 GCA_005239795.1 Planctomycetales bacterium | reverse complement strand
TTTAGGATTTAGTGCTTTGAATTTAGGATTTATTTCGCTAGGTATTCGTAAAACCCCCGGCCTGTCTTTCGGCCCAAAAGTCCGGCGCGCACCATATTCCTCAGCAGGATGCAGGGGCGGTATTTCGGGTCCTTGTACTCGCTTTCCAGGACCTCTAGGATCGCCAGGCAGACATCGAGGCCGATGAAGTCGGCCAGGGTCAGCGGGCCCATCGGGTGGTTCATCCCGAGCTTCATCACGGTGTCAATCGATTCCTTGGTCCCCACCCCCTCCTGCAGGGCGAAGACCGCCTCGTTGATCATCGGCATCAGGATGCGGTTGGCGACGAACCCCGGGGCGTCGTGGACTTCGACCGGGGTCTTCCCCAGCTTTTTCGCCAGCTCCATCGTCGTGGCGGTCGTGGCATCCGAGGTCAGGTGCCCCCGGATCACCTCGACAAGCGGCATCAAGGGGACCGGGTTCATGAAGTGCATCCCGATCACGCGCTCAGGGCGCTTCGTGACGGCTCCCAGCCGGGTGATGGAAATGGACGAGGTGTTCGTGGCGAGGATCGCGTCCGATCCCGCGAGCGCATCGAGCTTCCTAAAGAGATCCGCCTTGATCTCGAACATTTCGGGAGCCGCTTCCACCACCAGGGCGCAGGCGGCCAGGGGATCCAGGGCCGTCGCGGTCTTGACGCGCGAGAGCGCCGCCGGCACCTCGGCCGCCGGGAATTTTCCCTTCTCGGCGAATTTCTTGAGGGACGACTCGATTCCCGCCTTGGCCTTGCCGAGCTGGGCTTGCGCCACGTCGTAGAGGGTCACCGGAAAGCCGGACTGCGCGAACGCCTGGGCGATCCCTGCGCCCATCGTCCCGGCGCCGCAGACGCCGACAGTCTGAAGAGCGGCCATGGGGCGATTGTAGTCTGGTTTTTTTGACTCTTCCATGCGAACGAACCGCCTTTTTGCACGTTAAATAAACATGGAGTGTGGGAAGGGGGGGCGATGAAGGGATCTCACGTGGCGGGGTTGGCTCTTTTCGCCTGCCTCGTCGCTTTCGTGGGAGGCGTCGTGGTCGGCTTCGCCCTGACGGAGCCTGAGCCGCACAAATCCCTTCCGGCGGCCGCTTCTCACCCTGCCGCCCCGGCCGCTGTGACTGCGATCTTGGAAAAGAGCGACGAGACGCTGGAGGGAGCCCCGCCGGCAGAGGGGGTGTCTTCTGAGACCGCCCCAGAAGCAGAGGCGGTCCCTCACGCGGGCCGAAGCCGAGGAGGCGATCCTCGAGGCGTTCATGCGCTTCCAGGTAAACGAGGGGAATGTGTGGAACATCACAGAGGGACCTTACGGGAAGGGCATAAACGCCAGGGTCAACCGTCTGGGACCTTTGTGACCGGCCTCACGGAAGGACAGAAGGGGGAATATGCCAAATTGTGCGAATGGCGGAACGAGGAGATGCGCAGGCAGCTCCAGGAGATACATCCAGGGGAAGAGTACCGTGCTTTTGGTGAGATCTTTCGATTGGACATTGCATTGAACGAAGACATGATCGAGCGGCTGAGGGGGATCCTTACGCCCGAGCAGTACGAGGAATATCTTCTCTTTGTGAGGAATTGACGCCGTTTCCAACGGAGGAACCGATGCGAAGGGGTCAGATCTTTTTCTGTATCGCGGCGGCGGTTTTTGGTGCCGAGGGCCCCCAAAAGAGCATCGGCTCTCCAAAGCGGCTCACGCGGGCCGATCTGGAAGAGGCGACGCGGGCCGCCCTGGAGCGCGATACCTACGAGAGGGAGAGATGGTTTTCACGGGATGGACAGCTTGCGGGAACCAGGGGAATCCACATCCCTTTATCCCTTATGCCTATTGAGGACCGGTTGGAAGAATCGACCGGCGAGCAGAGGAGAGGCTATCTGGATCTTCTGAAGCAGGCCGTCGAAAGGATCCAGCAGAGCCAAGAGAGGCTCGTGGCTCGAAACCCCCCGAAAGTTCGAGATGCCCAAAAGGAGCGGATTCTCTCTGCCAATGGGCGCTGGTCAAACGTTGCCGTCGACGAACTCTATACACGTGAGCAGGAAGAAATGGGGCGCGATCTGGAGCTTTCGGCCGCACGGATCTTCCCCCCAGAGGAGGCCGATCCCAATCAGGAGATCCTCACGCGGGCCGAGGCAGAGAAGGTGATTTTGGATGTGCTGAGGCGTGTCCGGTACGAGGAGGAAAAGCGCAAATCTCAGAGGGGAGAGGGGCCGTATGGCGAATACAACCACCAGGTCAATTTGTTAAGCGAAGCAGTCACCGATCTGGCCGATTGGCAGAAGGAGAAGTATGTGGAACTGCTCCGTGAAAGTAGGAGGGTGATGGATTGGAGAAAAAGAAGAAACGCTGCCGGGGGGGCGGTGGCTTAAGTCTCCAACTCGACGAGGGCATGAGAGAGAAAATGCGCCAACACAAGAAAAACATGGATGAGCAGATGAAAGGGATCCTGACGCCGGAGCAGTACAAGGAATATCTTCAATGCTGTTGGCGACATTGATCACTTAAGGCGCCGCGCGGAAATAATTTCTGTGTTTGATAAGGAGAAATCGGTGCGAGAATCACGCGCTTTTTTGTGCATCGCGGCCGCGGGGGGAGCGGCTTTTGTGGGAGGGATTTTCGTGGGGAGGGGTCTCGCCGCCAAGGATCCCGATCCCGTGGTGAAAAGGGAACCCCCGCCTGTCGCAACGACTCCTCGGGAACCGCTCGAAACGGCCGCGCCAGCCCCGGCAGAACACTCAAGCGCTTCTCCCCTGCCTCTGTCGGATGAACTCCCCATGTGCGGACTTACGCGGGTCGAACTGGAAGAGGCGACGCGGGCCGCCCTGGCACGCGGGAAACACGAGATGATGAAACGAAAACAGGAGATCGCCCAAGAGGAAAACCAGTGAGCGTTTAGACCCGCTCGACCGCCAGAGCGATGGCGTTCCCGCCCCCCAGGCACGCGGCCGCGATCCCGTAGCGTTTCTGGCGGAGTGTCAGGGCGTTTAGGAGCGTCACTAAAATCCGCGCGCCGGAGCATCCGATCGGGTGCCCCAGCGCGATCGCGCCGCCATGGATGTTGACGCGCTCGGCATCGAGACCGAGTTCTTGACTATTGGCGAGGGTCTGTGCGGCGAACGCCTCGTTCACCTCGAAAAGATCGATCTGGCCCGGCTTGAGCTGGGCCTTCTCGAGGAGTTTCCGGATCGCCCCGACCGGGGCGTCAAAAATCTCCTTGGGCGGGACGCCGCTCACCGCGGTCGCGAGGATTCGGGCGACCGGCTTCACGCCCGCCTTTTTCGCGCCCGCTTCGCTCGCCACGACCAGCGCCGCCGCGCCGTCTGAAATCTGCGAGGCGTTCGCCGCCGTCACGGTCCCGGCGGGGTCGAAGGCGGGTTTGAGCTTCGCCATCCCCTCCGGCGAGGCATCCGCGCGGATCCCCTCGTCGGCCGAGAGGGTGAGATCCCCTTTTCGGCTCTTGAGGGGGACGGGCGTGATCTCCTGGGCGAAGAGGCCGTCGGCGGCCGCCTTGGCGGCGCGCTGGTGGCTTTGGATGGCATAGAGGTCTTGCCTCTCGCGTGTGAGCTTGTGTTTTTGGGCGGTGTGGTCGGCCGCTTTTCCCATGTGCCAATCTTCGAAGGGGCACCAGAGGCCGTCCACGATCATGGCATCGAGAAGCCGGGCGTCCCCCAGGCGGCTCCCGGCGCGCATCTCGGGGGCGAGATACGGCGCGTTCGTCATGCTTTCCATACCTCCGGCAACCGCCAGGTCTGCTTCGCCCGCCGCCACCGCCTGCGCCGCAAGCGACACGGCCTTCAGTCCCGAACCGCAGACTTTGTTGACCGTGAAGGCGGGGATCGTCGGGGGGAGCCCTCCCTGGAGGGCGGCCTGGCGCGCGGGGTTTTGGCCCAGGCCCGCCGAGATCACATTGCCGAAGATCGCCTCATCGACAGCGGCCGGATCGAGTTTCAGGGCCGCGACGCATGCTTTGACGACATGGGCGCCCAGATCGGTCGCCTTGAGGGGGGAGAGCCCTCCCTGGAATTTCCCGATCGGTGTGCGCGTTCCGTACAGGATGTAGGCAGGTTCCATTGAGTGAGGATAAACACCAAACACCCAAACGGCAAACATCAAACAAAAGACGAAACGCCAATGTCCGAAACAGGCAAAAACCCGGGTCCCGACCGGGAACGGTTTTCTGTAACGCGGCTTTAGGACCGCTGGCCCGCTTCGAAGCGCCAGAAGTCGCCGGGGCGCAGGATCGGGATCCCCTGGAATTCCTTCAAGGTCAAGAGATCGGGGTCGCCGGTGACCAGGCAGTCCGCGTCTCCCGCGGCTGCGGCGGCCAGGATCCCGTCATCGTCCGGGTCCCGGCAGACCGGCTTGGCCAGGGGAGGGGCCTCCACAAGAAGGCAAGATCGGCTCAAGAAATGCACAATTTCCCGGACCAGGGGAGAAGGGAGTCCGATCTTCGAGGCGAGGGCTCGCTGGGCCTCCCGCAGGATCTGATCGGACACGATGACATCATGCAGGGGAAGGGAATGCTCCAGAAGCTCGTGGCACGTTCCCCGCGCGGCGAAGGCCGCGACCAACACGTTCGTGTCGAAGAGGACCCTCACGAGACGCGTTTGAAGACGTCTTCGTCGGAATAGATGCGCCGCTTTTTGGCATAGGGGAGGGCGCGGGCCCTCAGGCGAGAGATTTCCTCGCGGATGAAATATTGCGACAGGGCCTCACGGACCACGTCGCTCCGGGTGGAGTGCGCGCGGCGGGTCGCCCGATCGAGCTTCCGGCTGACTCCTTCGGGCAGGCTGATCGTCAACGTTTTCCTCATGTAATAGATTGTATTACACAAAAAGGGTCCGTCAAGACAGAGGCGTTTTGTCGCAGATTTATTGGTTGTCCCCGGCGGAAGAGGGGCGAGGTTGTCGTATCGGAAACTCGTGGGGTCTATCAATTTGACATATTCGCATATTTGGAATATGCTTTGATGCATGCGTCGGACGACCCTTTCCATTGAGGAATCGCTGTTCCGCGCGCTCAAACGGAGGGCTGCGGAAGAAGAGCGGACCCTGCAGGATCTCCTGAATGTTCTTCTGAGCCAAGCACTTCAGCCGACGAGACGGCGCCCTTCCCCTTTGCAGTGGAAGACGTTCAAAGGAAAGGGACTCCAGCCTGGCGTGGATCTGGACGACCGCGACCGTCTTTTTGACATCTTAGACGAACGGCGTTGATGTGCGGGCCGTCGACACGAATATCCTGGTTTACGCCCACCGAGAAGACTCCGCCCACCATGCACAGGCAAGGCTCCTCGTGGAACAGTTGGCCCAGGGGGGTGAGCCGTGGGGACTTCCTTGGATCTGTCTCTACGAATTCCTGAGGGTTGTGACGCACCCCCGCGTGTTTCGTCCTCCGACTCCCTTGGAGACGGCTCTTGCCGCTGTCAGAGGGCTTTTGGCGTCTCCCTCGGTCCGCCTGTTGAGCGAGACCGAACGGCACGCGAACATTTTTCAGGATGTCCTGCGGGAGGGCCGTGCGCGGGGGAACTTGGTTCATGATGCGCACCTTGCCGCCCTTTTGATCGAGCATGGGGTCCGGGAGATCCTGACCTCGGATCAGGATTTCCATCGCTTCAGCGGTTTCGGAGTGGTCCATCCTTTCCGTAAGGGGTAAGGGCTCGCGATCCCAGGCGGGAGGGTGGATTCCGAAAGGCATATCGGGGGTCTCGTCTGTTTGGATTTTGGGCTTGTTCGCCTACGTGGCATTTGCCACTCCGGCGGATCCACCGGAGTACTGCAGGTGCGAAGGCGGAGGATTTTCCGTAGAATCCCTCCCCAGTCCAAAGGAGGGGTTTTATGCCCAAGCATCGCGTGACATTGGTGAGGGGGGACGGGACGGGGCCGGAGCTCGCCGAGGCCGCCCGGCGCGTGATCGAGGCGACGGGCGTCGCGATCGACTGGGATCTCCAGGAGGCGGGCATCGAGGTGATGGAAAAGACCGGCACGCCGCTTCCGGACGTGCTTTTGGAATCAATCGCCCGGAACAAGGTGGCCCTGAAAGCCCCGATCACGACCCCCGTGGGGAAGGGGTTCCGGAGCGTGAACGTTGCGCTTCGCCACACGTTCAACCTGTACGCGTGCGTGCGCCCCTGCAAGAGCTACGCGGGGGTGCGCTCGCGCTACGAGAAGATCGACCTCGTGATCGTGCGCGAAAACATGGAAGACCTCTACGCGGGGATCGAGTTCCAGAAGGGGACCCCCGAGTGCCGCGAGATGCTCATCCAGATCGAAAGGCTCGCCAAGCGTCCGTTGTCCCCTAACACCGGCTTGAGCATAAAACCGTTCTCGGTCGAGGGG
>SBBH01000152.1 GCA_005239795.1 Planctomycetales bacterium | reverse complement strand
GGGAGAGGGTGGGCACCTGGGTGGGGGCGTCGGTATAATCAAGGGATGAGCGAAGGGCCCAAGGCCGGCATCCGGACGTTTGACGATTTCCGGGAGTACAGCCTCTGGTATCTCCATGACGTGGGGCTCACCGTCCCGGAGATCCTGAACAACGAGTTCAAGGTGGTCCTGGCGCCGATCCGCACGAGCGAAATCGAGTTCGGAGATTACGCCGGCAAGCCCAAGTGGCGCTCTCCCGCGGAATTTCCCGCCGGGGAGTGGAACAGCCGCTCGTGCCTCGAGATCCTCGCGAACCTGGCCAATATCCAAGGGGACACCGAGTTCGGCTCGAACGAGCTCCAGGTGGGGCTTTGGGACACAGCCCCTTCCGATTACGACCGGAAGGTCCTGCTGTCGGTGATGAACGAGGAGTTCCGCCACGGCTGGCAGATGGGGTGGTTCGAGACCGACGTGATCGGCACCGACGAGGGGCGTTGGGCGGCGCAGTCGCTTTTAGAGCGCCGGGCGGCCCAGCAGGGGAACGAGCGCCTCCTGGGGGCTTTCAACAACCTGATCAAAAACTGGGTGGGGTTTTACTGTTTTCTCGAGTTCATGGACCGCGACGGGGGGAGCCAGCTCACGCTCCTCCAGCACAGCGCGGTCGCCCAGCTCGCCGAGTCGATGACCTTTATGCTTCGCGAGGAGGCCAAGCACCTCCGGAGCGGCGAGCAGGGGTTTGAGCGGATGCTTGAGGCCGGAAAAATCCCCATCGAGACCCTGCAGAAATATGTCAACCTCTTCGCGCCGCTGGGGTACGACCTCCACGGCGGCGAGCGTTCCACGAACGCCCTCATCTATTATCGGCTGGGGCTTAAAGGATTCTACCCAAGCGCCCAGGACTATCTCGATGGCCCGCCATCGGCCGTGATCGACCGGCAGTTGTACCAGGACCTCCTGCACCGCGAGCGGGAGAAGGTCGCCTACGGCTACAAATTCGTCGACCTCAAGCTCCACGGCGCCGTACGCGATATCAACAAGGAGCTTTTGAACGCCATCACCGTCAGCTTCTACAAACGGACGCTCGAGGCGCATTTCGCCAAGTTCAACGAGATCATCAAGCGGCGCTATCCGGCGGGAACGCCGGCGCTGGTCCTTCCCTCGCTGCGCTTCAACCGGGCCCAGCCCAGCCTCTACGCCGGCGAGCGCTATGACATCCATGGCCAGTCGATCGAGGCGCAGGCCGCCGAGGAGGCGTATCTGGCGGCGAACCTCCCCGGGCCCGCCGACGAGGAGCGTCTGAAAGAGATTCATGAGGCCGGCGGCTGGATCGCGCCGCCCGAGGCCGACGTCTACAAGGCGCTCACAGCCGTCAAGCCGAACGACAAGGTGATGCATCAGACCACGTTCGGCGCCCGGCGCCCGAGCCGCTTCACCGCGAGCCTCTCCGACGCTGCTGCCCGAAAAAAGACTTCCACGAGGGCGGCCGATGCTCCCATACCGGAGAAGAAAATCGAATTCTGGGAATGGATGGATCAGGAAGGTGCATCCTAGAGTTATGATCACCATCATCCCCGGCAGCAACCGGGCGAATTCGACCACTGCCGCCGCCTGTCGCTATATTCGTGATTTTCTCGCCGCTACGGGTGAGGAAGCCGTCCTGTTCGATCTCAAGGAGCGGCCATTGCCCTTTTTTTCGCCGGACCAGACGTTTTCCGGAAACCCTGCCGTGGCGGAGCTCACGGCGCTTGTCCGGGAGGCCCATGGGCTCGTGCTGGGGACCCCCGAGTATCATGGCAGCCTCTCGGGGGTTTTGAAAAACGCCCTGGACCATCTTCCCGACGGCGCCTTCGCCGGCAAGCCGGTGTTGTGCGTCTGCTCCGCCGGGGGGGCCCTGGGGACGAGCGCCCTGACGCATCTCCAGGCGATCATCCGGACGGTGCACGGCGTGACCTGCCCACATTGGATCTCGATCGGAGGACATGTGAAGCAGTTCGGCGCCGACGGCGCCCCGGAGAACGCCAAGTTGCGCGAGCGTATCGACGCCGCTTGCAGGGCTCTTAAGGACCTGGCGCGCCGGCTCCGGCCTGCCGAATCCTTATGAAACCGGCCCCGAAGATTCTTTTCGTCGGAGGGGCGTTGGTCGCGATCGCTCTCGGGGGGGTCGTCCTCTGGGATCAGCGGCCGTGGAAGGGGACGTGGGGGATTGATACCGGCGCCTACGCCGTGACGGTGATCGTGACGGGGCCAGACGAAAAACCGCTCGAACGGAAGGTCACGCTCTACCGGCTGGATCCCGATCTGGTGCCGGAGGGGACCGCCGCGACGGACGCCCAGGGCCGGTGCCGCTTTTCTCTCGACAAGAAAGGGCGTTACTACGCCTCTCTCGAGGAAGGCAGGGCGCGTTGCGATGCGCCGGTCGTGGAGCTCACCGATGAAACCCCTGAGGCTCAGACGCGCATCGCATTGGGGGCGTTGACGTTGACCGGTCGCGTCTCCATACCGGGCCGGGACGAGAAGCGGGAAGGAGTCGAAGGATGGCAGAAAGCCCTCATCGTGCATCTTTGTTTTTGTTCGGCGGATGCCGGGGGCGCCACCGGACGGGCGGAGCATGCCGGCTACGTCGATTCGAGCGGCGCGTTCCGGATCCCGGACCTAGCGCCGGGAGATTACGTTCTTGAGATCCGCTCGAAATTCCATCGCGAGCGGATCCGGATCGACCGGGACGCTGAACATTTCATCCGCCTCCCGGCCAGCCGCATCGAGGGGCGCGTCGTCAGCCAGGGGAAGAGGGAGAGCCTCTTGGATGCTCTGGTGGCGGTCCAGCCTGTCCGCTTCGAGGATGGGGTGTTCGACTTCACGCGGGGGGCTCTCTACGAGGATCGCACCGCGGATGAAAACGGCGCCTTCGTTTTCACGGGATTCCCGGCAGGGCGCTACAGGATCGTGGCCACCGGCGGCGGGTGGGCCCGACAGATCCGGGAGGTCGTGCTCGCGCCGCCCGATTTCGCTGCGCGCGTCGATTTCGAACTTCCCACCGGCGCCTTCCTCAATATCTCAGTTGCAGATCCTCAGGGACGTCCTCTTTCTCAACCTAATTTTCTGATGGAAGGGATCCAGTGGGGATATGCAGGAAGCAACGCGGGATTTTCAGGCGGCGCGCACGACCTGATCGCCCATGCCCGTGGGCACACGGTGGAGGTCCGGCATGCCGTTCCCCTCCAGGCGGGGGGGGAGGAAGAGATGTCCAAAGTCGCGTTCGTTCTCAAGCCGCATGTCCCGGTCCAGGTCCGTTTTGTCGACGCCGAGGAGAGCCCCGTGGCCGGCGTCCGGTGCCGTGTCGAAGTGGGAGGAGTGGATATCCAGCCGTTCATGGACAGGGCGTCTCTAGGGGGGGGGCGGTTCGTCAGTTCAGATGCCGACGGGATCGTTCCGGTTTGGGGGCTTGCCGAGGGGGCTTATCCCCTCAAGGCCGAGAAGGAGGGGTTTGCGCCGCTCTCGGCGACCTTGACCGTCGATCCGCGCAGTCCCCTGGTTGCCTTCGAGATGTCCCGCCTCCACTAACGGGCACTTTGAGCCATCCCGTTCTTCTCGTAGTAGCGCTGGTGGTACTCCTCGGCCCGCCAGAAGGTGGAAGCCGGCTCGAGGCGGGTCTCGACGCGCGCGCCCGCTTTGCGGAGCCGTTCGATGGCGGCTTGCGCTGCCGCCTTCTGCTCCGGGGTGTGTGTGAAGATCGCC
This sequence comes from Planctomycetales bacterium, assembly GCA_005239795.1. Lineage (GTDB taxonomy): Bacteria > Planctomycetota > SBBH01 > SBBH01 > SBBH01 > SBBH01. The sequence goes on along the minus strand of SBBH01000152.1, from coordinate 207 downwards.
GAGCGGTACTGACCTTCCCCGCGCGAAGGGGCGTGCATATTGAAGAAGGCGGTCAGGAGCTCCTCGTACGAGATTTCTGAAGGGTCGAATGTGATCTCGATCGCCTCGGCATGCCCCGTTCCGCCACCACCAGGGAGCCCTTCGCCAGATCGAGGTAATAGGCTGGATCTCGGCCGTCCTCGGCGGGCGCGGCCTCGAGCGCATGGC
>SBBH01000251.1 GCA_005239795.1 Planctomycetales bacterium | reverse complement strand
CCCTGCCCGCCTAGGCGGGCAGGGTGGGAGGAGCAACCCGGAGCTGAACTAGCATTTCACTGGACCAAAGAATGGGGGCAGGTCAAAGTCATGCGCAGGCCGACGGCGAAAGGGAACATCGGATGTGTGGAAGTTCTTCTGCTGAGCGCGCAGACGCTCGCGTGGAGAAGCATGGCTCCTGCGGCGATGCGAAGGGATACGCCGACCACACCAGATCGGCTGCCTGTGTCGGCGAAGGCAAGGAGGGCCATAAAGCCCCACCCAAATCGAATTAATCCCAGCCTCATACAAAAAATCGAAAGGAAGGTCCATCCGCGCGGCTTCTGCGGGATGGGAGAATTCTGGATCTCGGAAGGGTCGAAAATCATGGCGGCAACTATGGTGTAATCCAGGAGCTCGTGCAACTGATGTAGAGTTTGCCGTCATTCTGACTGAAGAGGATATAGACGCAGAACTGAAGAGGGGTCATGTGTAGAGGTAGAGCGGCAAATGGCCCGCGATACGCGAAACTGGCGAGGGTGACGGGGCTCGAACCCGCAACCTCCGGCGTGACAAGCCGGTGCTCTAACCAATTGAGCTACACCCCCGAAAAGGCGGGCGGATTTTACAGGGGGCCCCCGGGAGCGACAAGGGGAGGCGGGAGCCGACTTAAAGGGGTCAAAAAAATCCCTCTGCGAGCCGACATAAAACCAAGGAGCTTGCAGCGTGGAACAGGCGAAGAAACGTGAAATCTGGTTCGTCGAGCGGCCGCTCTACATGGCCGATTGCCTGGCGGCGTTCGGCTCCCTGGGGTTTTCGGTCCGGATGGTGAAGGCCCGCTATTTTCTGGCGCACCCGGAGGAATGCCGCCGGATCGGGGAGCACGGCCGGCGGACCTTCCTTGAAAAGCACGCCATCTTGAACCGCGTCCGCCGGATCGCCGAAGTCCTGGCAAGGGACGGGATCCTTCCGCCTCGCCCGGAAGAAAATCCAGCCCACAGCCCCTGCGCACTCGCGCCAGCCGCCGTCTAGCGGTTGGCGGCAGCAGGTACCTCGCGGTCACTGGAGACGCTTTCATGCAAAACATGCCTTCAGGCGGCCGCTCTTTCTGCGGCTCTACCGGCGGTCTTGATCGTCGTTCGTGGTTCGTGATTCGTGATTCGCAAAAGAGAATTCCGATCCACGATTCACGAACCACGATCCACTTATCGAATGCGCGTGATCATCCCATCGGTCGGACACAACCTAGCGCTTCACCTCGTACCAGAGGGAGCAGTCTGCGCGGCGGTGCAGGCGCTCGCGGCTCAAAACCAGCCGCGCGAAGACCGAGATCATTTCCCAGGCGCTCGTCTCCCGGAACTTGCGCGCCGAGGTCCGGTAGGGGGTTCCTGACAGAAAGGCGAAGCGCATCTGGCGGGCCCGGCCCCAGCGGGCGAGCCTTTGCGAGAGGTCCAGCTCTTCGCTCACGAAAAACCGCGCGTCGAATCCCCGGACGCCCCGGAAGGCGTCGCGCCGGCAGAAAAGATACGACCCGGCGGCCCAGCCCAGAAGGTGCGCCATCCTGTTCCAGGCCTTAAACGACAGCGCGGCCGAGACATCCAGGGCATCGGCGTCGTCGAGCTCCACCTCGGCCCCGCCCCCGACGACGCGATGCGTGCGAAACGCCGCGAGCGTCCGCGCCAGAAGCACGCCGTCGACCTGTGTGTCGGCGTCCACGAAGAGGAGCCATCGCCCTTGGGCCGCTGCCGCGCCGGCGTTGCGCGCCGCGGCGATGTTGCGCGCTCCCGCGGCGATGACGCGCGCCCCGTGCGCGCGGGCGATGTCGGCGGTCCGGTCGGTCGAGCCGTCGTCGGCCACGATCAGTTCGGCCGCGGCGGAGATTTCCCGGATCGAGCTCGTGAGAGCCCCCAGGCACGCCGGAAGGAACCGCTCCTCGTTGTAGGCCGGGACGACGATCGAAATCTCGGGCGCGGGAGCCGGCGTGGCCATCGCCGGATTGTACCGGGGGGCCTCCGAAAAGCGCTCCGCGCCGGAAAGTCCGGCGGTATCGTAACGGCATGCTCGTCCGGTTTTGGATGACGAAAGACCCGGTGACCGTGGGCCCCCGCACGGGAGCCGCCGAGGCGCTGGGGCTCATGCAGGAGCGAAAATTCCGGAGGCTTCCGGTCGTCGACGAGGGGCGGCTCGTCGGGATCGTCACCGACGCCAACCTCACGAGCGCCCTTCAGTACTACGCGGGGCGCTTCGACAAGGCCCGCCAGAAGCGGGATTTTTCCGGGATCCAGGTCCAGAACATCATGACGCCCTCGCCGTTCACGGCCCGTCCGGACACCCCTGTGGCCGAGGTGGCCCGGCTTATGCAAGACCGCAAGATCGGCGGCGTCCCCATCGTCGACAAGGGGAAGGTCGTGGGGATCATCACGGAGTCGGACATTTTCCACGCGCTCCTGTCGGTGCTGGGATTCGGCCTGCCCGGGATGCCGCTCACGTTCCTCCTGCCGCACGATCCGGACGCGCTCCACGAGGTGATGCGGATCCTCAAGGCGCGGGGCCTCGGCCTCCACGCCCTGGCGACGGTGCATGACTACAGCCCCTCCCAGAGTATGGTCATGGCCCACGTGGAGGGAAAAGACGTCAATGGATTCTTGGATGACCTTCGCGCGCGAAAAATCGAGATCCTGAGCGTGGAGCGGGAGGGGGCGTGACGGCCCCGGCCGGCTTCACGATCGAGATCTCACCCGACGGCCTCGAGGCGCGGGCGCGCTTCGCCGCGGCCCCTCCGGCCTCGCAGGAAGTGAAAGACGCCTTGGCCGCGCAAGGGGTTTGCCACGGCATCCTGCACGACGAGATTGAGGCGCTGGGCGCCGCTCCCGGCGGGGTCAAAGCCGCGGTCCTGGTAGCCTCCGGCGATCCGCCGGTCGCGGGGTCCCCCGGCCGCGTCGAAAAACTCGTCGAGCCGGGGGGGACGGTCGCCCCACGCCTCTTCATGGACGGCTCCGTCGATTTCCGCCAGGCGAGCCGTTTTACGCGGGTGAAGAAGGGAGCCCGACTCTTCCGCCGCGTCCGGTCGCGCCCGGGGATCGCCGGCGTCGACGTCCGGGGTCGGCCGATCCCTGTCTTGGCTCCCCCGGAGCGCGATTTTTCGTTCTCTCCCTTGAGTTTTGTTCCCGACCCGGACGATCCGACGTTCCAAGTCGCCGCCTGCGACGGGGTCTTGGTGGAGACGGAAGAGGGGCTCGCGATCCGGCCGGAGCTCGTGATCGTGATCGAGGGGGATGTGGGTCCCACGACGGGGAACATCGATTTTCCCGGGCATGTCGCGGTCTGCGGGAGCATCCGTGCTGGGTTTTCAGTCAAGGCGGGCGGCGGGCTCGAGGTGGACGGGAGCGTGGAGCCCTGCTCGATCGAGGTCCGGGGGGACCTGGTTGTGCGGGAGGGGATCCTGGGCGCGCGCGGGTTGTCAGTCGCCGCGACGGGGAACGCCGCGGCCCGCTTCGCCGAGAACGCCCGGATCTCTTGCGGGGGGGACCTGCTTCTGGAGCGGTCCGCCCTGAACTGTCAGCTCACCGCGCGCGGGTCCGTCTACGTGCGCGGGAACCTGGTCTCCGGAAGCACCATCGCCAGCCGCCGCGTCGAGGCCCAAAACCTCGGCTCTCCTCTCGGGGTGCCGCTTCAGGTCTGCTTGGGATACACCTCCGCCGTCTGCGACGCCCTGGACGCCATTTTCGACGAACGCGTGGAGATCGGGCGCCGCTGGGGGGAGCTCGCCCAGGAGGGGGCGCGCCTGGCCGGGCAGGGGTTTTTGAAGCACCGCGATCCAGGGCGTGTCCCGGAAGGGGCGCGGGAGCGCGCCCGCGCGCTCCTGATGGAGGTCGCCGCCCTGGAGGAGTCGCTGGAGCGCCTGGCCGCCCGGCAAAACGACCTGATCCGCGACAAGCGGGCGGCGGTGCCGGACGCGACGCTCGTTTTCGGCGAAACTCTGCACCCCGACGTGGCTGTCCATATCGGCTCTTTGAGCGCTCGCTTTTTGGAGTCGATCGCCGGACCGATGAGCCTCACCGGCAAGGCGCTGGTCCGCGCGGCGACGCCCGTCGCCCTGTGGCTTGCGGAACCCTTCCGTTTCAAAGTCGAGGAAGGGCTGAGGGAAGTCGGCTACCGGAATTTCCTGCTCCCCCCGCAAGGGATTTTAGGCGGCGATCCCCTCTGGCTTGCCGCCGCTCGTATGGTGTTTTTGGAGCCCGCGCAGGCAGGGGCTGAGGCCGTCGGACGCTTCGCCCAGATGCGCCAGGCGGGAAGGCTCCCCGCCGTTCGGATCGTGGGGTTTTCCACGGGCGATCCGGTCCAGGACCGCACGCTCCTCGAGGCGCTCTCCGTCGACGTCTGGGTGCTCGCTCCGAAAGGGGAATTGAAGGCGCGATGGTTCGCCCAGACGCCCTTGGACAGGATTCTATAAATCGTTGATCGCAGAACCTATGATCGTGTCCTCATGACGGCGGCGGAACAAACGGCACGTCCCGACGCGCTCATCGCGCGCGTCCTGGAGGGGGGGCGCCTCGCGCGGGGGGAAGCCCCGGCTCTCTGGGAGGCGCCTCTCACCCAGCTCGGTGCGGCGGCCCAGGCGCTCCGCATGAAAAAGGTCCCCGCTCGGACCGTCACGTATCTCGTGGATCGGAACATCAATTACACGAATGCCTGCGTCACCGTCTGCAAATTCTGCGCGTTCTACCGTTATCCGGGAAACGCCGACGTCTATGTCCGGACAAAAGACGAGATCGGCCGGAAAATCGAGGAGCTCTTGGCGATCGGCGGGACGCGGATCCTCATGCAGGGGGGGCACAACCCCGATCTCGGGCTTCCCTGGCACGAGGATCTTTTGCGCTGGATTCGCGCGAGCTTCCCAACGCTTGACATCGACGCCTTCTCCCCCTCCGAGATCGACCACATCGCCCGGATCGAGAATCTTCCCGTCGAAACGGTCCTCGCGCGCCTTGCGGAGGCGGGGCTCACAGGGCTCCCGGGCGGCGGGGCGGAGATCCTAGACGACGAGGTGCGCGACTGGATCAGCCCTCTCAAGCAGAAGACCGACGGGTGGCTTTCCGTGATGAGGGGTGCTCAAGCGTTGGGGCTGGCGACCTCGGCCACTATGGTGATCGGCTTCGGCGAGACGCTCGTGCACCGCCTGAACCACCTCGAGCGCCTGCGCCGGCTCCAGGACGAGGCGCTCTCGACGCACGGGAACGGCTTCACCTCGTTTATCGCCTGGACGATGCAGCTTGAGCACAACGATTTGGGGAAGGCGGTGGCGCGCCGAGGGCACAAGCCCTCGGGAGCTCACACGTATTTGAAGCACCTCGCGCTTTGTCGGCTCTACCTCGACAATATCGCCCATGTGTCGGCCTCCTGGCCGACGCAGGGGGAGGGGGTGGCGCAGGTCGCGCTCGGGTTCGGGGCGGACGATTTCGGCTCCACCATGATGGAGGAAAACGTCGTCTCCGCCTCTGGTGCGATGGAGTGCGCTAAGACCGTCGAGGCGATTCGCCGGCAGATCCGCCAGGCGGGGTTCGAGCCGGTCCAGCGGGACACCCGCTACCGGCGCGTGGAAGTGCCGCGCGCTCCGGCGGGCTCGACTGCGCTCTTGCATGCCGCGGGGCTCAAGATATAGTGGCGCCGGTTTCAAACGGCACAATCCATGGGATGAAATGAAAGAAAGGAGGGGGAGCGCATGAGAGATCGATGGGTGGGTGTGGCGGTCGCGGCGACTTTGATGATGGGAATGGCTGTTCCCGTTCCCGCGCATGCTGAGGGAGACGAGATCGTCGGCGGGATGGGGAAGAAGCTTGTCCGCGGCGTCGTCGACACGTTCACCGGTTGGGTGGAATGGCCGGTCCAGACCTATAAGGGATGGACGCGAGGTGTTTCCTTTGTGAAGAATGAGACGGGGTCTAAGGTCACGGGAACCGCCATCGGTTTCATCTGGACCGGACCCAGCCATGCGCTCGGACGGACACTTTACGGCGTTCGGGATCTGTTTAACTTCTGGGCCCCGAACCCTGACAACAACGAAGGGGTCGGAACACCGCTTGATGCTGAATATGCCTGGGAGGAAGGGACGAAGTATGACAGCTTTGATCCGAACTTGAGCGACGGACTTCTGAAACCCTGGGGGCGAAAAATCCTGCGCGGTGTTGGGAACGGCTTCGGCGCGATCTTGGAGCTTCCCGGCCAGATCGTGAAGGGGTGTAAGGAAGATAAGATTGGCACCGGCATCGTGAAGGGGATCTGGTATCCGTTCGGCCGCTGGTCGCACGGATTCGGGGAGGCTTTCACGTTTTTTCTGCCCAGTCAGAAAGACAACCTCGGCCACGCCTTTGAAGAAAAGTGGGGCT
>SBBH01000037.1 GCA_005239795.1 Planctomycetales bacterium | reverse complement strand
GCTCAAAACAGTGCTTCCCGTTTTCTTCTTCGGGTTTCGTGCTTGTTTCGGATTTCGTGCTTCGGATTTCGGATTTACTGAACATTCGCACCCTTTCGAATGACCGGGCAGAGCCTACAGCAGGTTCAACGGATCCACATCCACGTCCACCCGGATGCCGTGCTTGGGCTTGGGAAGTCCCGAAAGCCATCCCACCTCAGCCGCCGGTGCCATCTTGACCAGGATCTGCCAGCGCCATTTCCCCTCGAGGCGCGAAAGCGGCGCCGGGACCGGCCCGAGGATTTCAAGCGGAGAGGGTTCCGGCGCGCCGCCTGGGGAGGCCGCGGCCGCCGCCTTGGGATTGGGGGCAAGCCACGCCGCCAGCGCTTCGGCCTGTGCTTTTACCCCTTTCTCGTCCTTCCCCTGGATGAGGATTCTGACGAAGCGCGCAAACGGCGGGTAACGCAAGTCCTTGCGGATCGAGAGCTCCTCCTGGGCGAATTTTTCGTAATCGTGCGTCGCGGCGCAGGAGACGCTGTAGTGGCGCGGACGGTAGGACTGGACATAAACGCGGCCGTCCATCCCGCCTCGCCCCGCGCGCCCGGCCACCTGGACGATGAGCTGAAACGTGCGCTCGGCGGCCCGGAAGTCGGGGAGATTCAAGGCGGTGTCGGCGCAGACAACCCCCACGACCGCGACGTTCGGGAAGTCGAGCCCCTTGGCGATCATCTGGGTTCCGACCAGAATGTCGATGGCGCCGTCCCGGAAGCGGTCGAGGATTTCCCGGTGGGCGCCCCGCGCCTGCGTGGTGTCGCTGTCCATTCGCTCCACGACGGCCCTCGGAAATTTCTCCCGGACTTCCTCCAGAACCCGCTCCGTGCCGGCCCCGAAAAGCTTGATCTGGGGGAAAGTACAGGTGGGGCATTCCCGGGGAAGGGGCGCGGCAAAGAGGCAGTAATGGCATTGGAGGAGTTTTTTCGCGCGGTGATAGATGAGCGTCACGGCGCAGTTCCGGCACCGAAGGCTCTCGCCGCATCGAGGGCAATGGACCCACGTGGCGAATCCGCGGCGGTTCAGGAAGAGGATCGCCTGCCGGCGCGCCGCGAGCGCTTTTTCGAGAGCATGAGCCAGGGGGCGCGAGAGGAGGTGGAACCCTTTTTGCTGGGTCGCCTCCTCGGTGAGGTCGAGGAGCGTCACATGGGGGAGAGGGGACTCGCCGATACGCGCCGGCAGGAGCAGCCGCCGGACGGCCCCGTCGCGGGCCGCCTGATACATCTCGAGCGACGGTGTCGCGCTCCCCATGAGGACCGGGATGTTTTCGATCTGCCCGCGCCAGAGTGCCGCCTCCCGCGCGTGGTAGCGGGGCTTGGACTGTTGTTTGAAGCTCGGCTCGTGCTCCTCGTCGATGACGATGAGCCCCAGGCGTGGCACCGGCGCGAAGACGGCCGAGCGGGCGCCGATCGCGACCTGGGCCTCGCCCGAGCGCAGGCAGCGCCACTGGCTGTCGCGCTGGCCTTCCGTCAAGTGACTGTGGAGGATCGCGACCGACTCGAAACGTTCCTTGAAGCGGCGAACCGTCTGGGGGGTGAGCGCGATTTCTGGCACGAGCACGATCGCCTGGCGGCCTCGCGCCAGGGTTTTAGCGATTGCCTGGAGATAAATTTCGGTCTTGCCGCTTCCGGTGACACCTTGGAGAAGAAAGGGCGCGTGAGCGGGGGCCTCGATAGCCGGGAGAATTGCCGCGAGGGCCTGTTCCTGTGCCGGCGTGAGGGGAAGCGGTACTTTGCGCTCCACGGTCTCGGTCAAGAGCAGTTCGGGGGCCGCTTCGACGGCTTCGGTGGTGATCCATTCCTTGGCGACGAGCGCCTTGGCGGCGGCCGCGGCTTGGGGGCCGATCTGCGAGAGTGCCACCGCCTCGGCGGGTCCGGCCAGGCGTCGCAGGAGCTTCGCCTGCTGGGGGGCCCGCGTGTCGAGATCCGAGGCGCGCGCGAGCGCCTCGGAAGGGGGAATCGCCAGGCGCGCCACCAGCCGCTTGCCCGGCAGGGTGCCGCCGCGCACCCCCGCCGGGAGCATCGCCTCGAGCGCCTCCCCCCAGGCGCAGAGCGTCTCGCGCGCGATCCGGCGGGCCAGCTCCAAGAGGGAGGGCGTCAGGAGCGGCTCGGGATCCAGGAGGTCCAGGATAGGCTTGACCTTGGGGTAATCCGGCGCTTCCTTGAGCCCCGCGCAGTAGCCGGCGAGCCGGCGCGGGCCGAACGGAACGAGAAGGCGATTTCCGACCTGGATCTTGCCGCGCCACTCAAGCGGGATCTCATAATCGAACGCCTTGTCGAGGGGAGCGGCGATGACGACGGAGGCGTAGCGCACCGGGGGGATTGTAGCCTGTCGACAAAACGTCAGACACCCGTTTGAGTTGTGCCTGGGGCTGGCCGTTCGATTACAATTCCGCCGTGCGCACTCTGTTATTGGTGGCCGTTGCGGCTGGGTTTGCAGCCTCAGGCTGCGTCGAGCGGCGCTTGCGCATCGAATCGGACCCGCCCGGGGCCGAGGTGGTGGTTGATTTCCTCTCGGTGGGGAAGACTCCGGTCGAGATCCCATTCACGCACTACGGGACGCGCCGCGTGGAGCTCCGGATGGACGGCCGTGAGACGTTCCGGCAGGATGTCCCGGTGCGCCCTCCCTGGTATGAGTGGTTCCCGTTTGAACTCGCCTCGGAATTTCTGGTCCCCTGGACGATCCGGGATCAGCGCACCGTTTCGTTTGCGCTGGAGCCCGCTTCCTGTGACGAGGCGGCGCTTCGGAAACGCGCCGAGGAAGCCAGACAGTTTCAATGGAAGCATTGATGGTGCCTTAGGAAATAGGAGGAGCAGGCATGGAATATACGAACATCACGTATGAAGTGACGGACCGGATCGCCTGGGTCACTTTGAACCGCGCGGACAAGCTGAACACCCTGACGAACGCCCTCCTGTTCGAGCTGTGCGACGCCGCCTTCAAGGTGCAGAACGATCCGGGAGTGGGCCTGGCGATCATCACAGGAGCCGGCGACAAGGCGTTCTCGGCCGGCGCCGATATCGCGGAGCTTTCGCGCTGCGATGCCACGAGCGGCACGGTGCAGTCGCGGCGCGGGCAGGACGTCTTCGACCTCATTGAGACTCTCTGGAAGCCGGTGATCGCGTCCGTGAACGGCTACGCCTTCGGCGGGGGATGCGAGCTGGCGATGGCCTGCACCCTGCGGGTCGCCTCTGAGAATGCCGTCTTTGCGCTTCCCGAAGTGAAGCTCGGACTCATCCCCGGCTACGGCGGGACCCAGAGGCTTCCAAAAATCGTCGGACGGGGACGTGCGCTCGAGTACATCATGACCGGCCGGCGCATCGACGCGCAGGAGGCCTTGCGCGTGGGCTTGGTCAACCGCGTCGTCCCCCAGAAGAATTTGCGCGAGGAAGTCGAAAAATTCGCCAAGGAGATTCTTGCACAGGCCCCCATTGCCGTGCGCTACGCGATGGAGGCCGTCAACCGCGGCATCGAGGGATCTCCCAAGGAAGGGCAGATGCTGGAGTCGACCTATTTCGGGTTGTGCTTCGCCACTGGGGACACGAAAGAGGGGATGCGGGCGTTCGTCGAGAAGCGGCCGGCGAAATTTGAAGGAAAATAGGACAGTCATGGCCCATGGCTGTTAGGAGGTGAAAATGCCTTCCGATTTGGTGATCCTAGGCGGCGCCCGGACCGCGATGGCGGAGTATGTGGGAACTCCAGGCTTCGGCCTCTTTAAGGACGTCTCTGCGAACGATCTCGGAGGGCATGCGATCCGGGCGGCCCTTGAGCGGACGAAGGTCCCCGCCGCGCGCGTCGAGCATGTGGTGATGGGGAACGCCCTGCAGACCGGCGTCGGCGCGATCTATGGGGCGCGCCACTCGGCCCTCTCTGCCGGCATCCCGATCGAGGTGCCGGCCCTAACCGTGAACCGCCTCTGCGGCTCCGGGATCCAATCGATCGTGAACGCCGCGCAGATGATCCTTACGGGGGACCATGAGGTCGTCGTCGCCGGCGGAACAGAAAACATGTCGCAAGCCCCCTTCGTCTTGCGCGGCGCGCGCGAGGGGTTCCGCTTCGGCCAGGAGGTGAAGCTGGAGGACCTCCTGTTCACAAGCCTCCAGGACGGAAAATGCGGCTTCTTCATGGCGCAGACGGCGGAGAACCTGGCGAAGGAATACGGCATTTCGCGCCAGGCGCAGGACGAGTTCGCCCTCCGGAGCCATCGCCTGGGAGCGGCCGCCGTCAAGAACGGTCTTTTTAAGGAGGAGATCGTTCCCGTCACGGTGAAGCGAGGCGGAAAAGAGATCTCCGTCGAGACGGATGATCACATCAAGCCGGACACGTCGATCGACATCTTGACCAAGCTCCGCCCGGCCTTCGGTAAAGAAGGCACCGTGACGGCGGGGAACGCCTCGGGGATCGTGGACGGGGCGGCAGCGGTCGTCGTCACCACGGAAGCGCGCGCCAAAAAAGAAGGGTGGAAACCGCGCGTGAAGATCCGCTCCTGGGGGATCGCGGGGGTCGAGCCGCGCATCATGGGGATCGGCCCGGTCCCTTCGATCAAGCAGGCGTTGGCGAAGGCTTCCTTGCCGCTCGATCAGGTCGATTTCTTCGAGATCAACGAGGCATTTTCCGCGCAGTATCTGGCGGTGGAAAAGGCCCTGGGGCTTGATCGCAACAAGGTGAACGTGAACGGCGGTGCCATCGCGATCGGCCACCCCCTGGGGGCGACCGGGACCCGCCTTGTCCTGACACTAATCCACCAGCTCGAGCGGACTGGCAAGCGCTGTGGCGTCGCCTCCGCCTGCATCGGCGGAGGGCAGGGGATTGCGATGCTCATAGAACGGGTGAGTTGAGTCGCTAGTCTCTAGTCCCTATTTATTTACATCTCTTTGACCACGAGTATCCCCAGTTTGAGGAGCCGATAAACCGGTAAAGAGGCACCTCCTTTTATCCGAAGGGGTTTGTGTTCACGCAAATCCCTGGGGACAAAGG
>SBBH01000063.1 GCA_005239795.1 Planctomycetales bacterium | reverse complement strand
TGGCGCGTTTCCCGCCCCCCTCTCCCCCCAGGGGGGCGGGGAGGTCTCTACGGAAAGAGCTTGGAGGGAGAGGACCTACAGCTTAACCTTACCCAGAATTTGTCCAACCCATGGGGGGAAGCTCCAGCTATATGCTACGGATATACCAAATGCGTTCTCTAGATCAAACCCTTTACCATCTTCATGCTGGTAGACATCTCCTAATTTTTTCCATTGATTATCAGTTAATATCCAAAGACTAGAGTGCTTACCCCATGCAATAAACAATGGGATTGTTGCTCCCCCCGGTCCCCCCACAAACTCTCCGTCTTGTTGAAAGCCCTTAGCTTTTGGAGGGTCTAATCTAATTGGCGCTACCTCATTCGACACATAGGTTCCCGATTGAACTGCCGCAAACAAGCTGGAAGATGCCACCAAGAGAGAGACACAAAAAAACCAACGACACACACCAACCCATTCCCTAATCATAAAACCCTTCTTTCTCAATCTCATGTTGACGCGGCCCAGCCCCACTGCCACCTGCATTCGCATGAATGCAACGTAACTCCACCCCGTTTTTAAGACGCTCTTCTCTGACATCCTTAAGTTATCTCCTCTGCTGTTTCTTGCTGTTCGCCTCGACGATCTGGCGTTGCTTCTCGGCCGGCACCTGGGCGTACTTCAAGGGCTCCATGTTGGGAACCGCGCGCCCCTGCGTCAAGGACCGCACGCGCGTCGTGTAGCCGAACATCTCGGAAAGCGGCACGTGCGCCAGGACCACCTTCGCGGCGCCCCGCGCGCTCATGTCCTGAATGGAGCTGCGCCGGGCGTTCAAATCCCCCAGCACGTCTCCCAGGAACTCCTCGGGAGAGACCACCTCGAGTTTCATGATCGGCTCCAGGAGGATCGGCGTCGCCTTCTTCACCGCATCCTGGAACGCCATGGAGCCCGCGATCGAGAAGGCCAATTCCGACGAGTCGACCTCGTGGTAGGACCCATCAAGAAGCGACACGTGGACGTTGATGACCGGGTAGCCGGCGATCACGCCGCTTTCGGCCGCGTCGCGCACCCCTTTTTCGACCGCGGGGATATACTCCCGGGGGATAGACCCCTGCTTGATTTTATTCTCGAAGAGTATCGGCTCGGGACAAGCTTCCGTGAGGGGCTTTACCGAGAGGACGACATGGCCGTACTGCCCGCGGCCGCCCGTCTGACGGATAAACTTCCCTTCGACCTCCGCCGATCCGATGACAGTTTCCTTATAGGCGACGCGCGGTGTGCCGACGTTGATCGCCAGGCCGTATTCCCGCTCCATGATGTGCTGTTTGACCTCGAGGTGCAGCTCCCCCATCCCGGAGATGATGAGTTCCCCGGTCTCTTTGTCGGTGTGCCGCTGGAAGGTGGGGTCTTCCTTGGCGAGCTTCCCGAGGACCTCCGAGAGCTTGTCGCGGTCGGCGGAGAGCTTGGGCTCCACCGCCATGGAAATGACCGTCTGGGCGAACGTCGGCGGCTCAAGAAGAATGGGGCTCTTGAGATCGCACAATGTGTCGCCGGTGACGACGTCTTTGAGGCCCACCGCCGCGCAGATCTCCCCGGAGCTCAAGGTTTCCACCTTCTCGCGCTGGTTGGCGTGCATCCGGTAGAGGTGCGTGATCCGCTCCTTCTTGCCGCGGCGGGGATTGAGGAGCGTCATGCCGCTTTCAAGCTTCCCCGAATAGATCCGGATGTAGGTGAGATCCCCGTGAGGATCCGAAACAATCTTGAACGCCAGCGCCGCCGTGGGCTCACTGTCGAGGGGTTTGCGCTCGATCGGCTGCCTGGTGTCGGGATCGATCCCCCGGGCCGGCGGCTTGTCCAAGGGCGACGGCAGATAATCACAAATGGCATCGAGGAGCATCTGCACGCCCTTGTTCTTGAACGCGGAGCCGCAGAGGACCGGCGAGAATTTTCCGGCGAGCGTCACGCGGCGGATCGCCGATTTGATCTCGTCGGCGGAGACTTCTTGACCGGCCACGAATTTTTCCATGATCGCGTCGTCATGCTCACCCACCTTCTCAATCAGCTCATCGCGGACTTTCTTGACCTCGTCGGCCATCTCCGGCGGCGTCGGGATCTCGTCGAACTTGACGCCCAGCTCGTCATCGTGGAAGACGTATCCCTTCCCGGTGATGACGTCGACGATCCCCTTGTGCTCTCCCTCGAGACCGATCGGAAGGTAGATCATGGCGGCATGCGCCCCGAGCTTCGTGCGGATCTCGCTCAAAACCTGCTTGGGATTTGCGCCGGTGCGATCAAGCTTGTTGATGAAGCAGAGGCGAGGCACACCGTACTTTTCCATCTGGCGCCAGACGGTCTCCGACTGCGCCTCGACGCCGCCGACGCCGCAGAAGACCGCGACCGCGCCGTCCAAAACCCTCAGCGAGCGCTCCACCTCGGCGGTGAAGTCGACGTGGCCGGGCGTGTCGATGAGGTTCAACTGGTTCCCCTTCCAGAAGCAGGTGGTCGCGGCCGAGGTGATCGTGATCCCGCGCTCGCGCTCCTCCTCCATCCAGTCGAGGGTCGTGTTCCCCTCGTCGATGTCGCCCAGCTTATGCTGGCGGCCCGTGTAATAGAGGATCCGTTCGCTCGTGGTGGTCTTGCCGGCGTCAATATGCGCGGCGATTCCAAAGTTCCTGACCTTGTCCAGCGCGGTGGACTTCATTGAAAACAGTCCTGAGTCCTGAGTCCTGAGTCCTGGGTATCAGACATGATCACTTTGATTGAGAACATCGCGCACTCAGTACTGAGGACTCAGCTCTCAGGACTTCTTTACCTTCCCCAAGCAAAATGCGCGAAGGCGCGGTTCGCGTCGGCCATCTTGTGGACATTCTCGCGGGTCTGCATCGCCGCGCCCGTCTTGTTGTAGGCGTCAATGAGCTCCGCCGCCAGCTTGTCGTACATGGGCTTTCCCTTTTTGGCGCGCGCGGCATCCAAGAGCCAGCGGAACGCCAGAGACTGCTGGCGCTTGCGGTTCACCTCCATCGGAACCTGGTAGGTCTGCCCGCCGACGCGCTTCGAGCGGGTCTCGACGACAGGTTTTAGGTTGTTGATCGCGGTCTTCACGACCTCGAGGGAATCTTTCTCCGGCATCTTCTCGGCGATGATGTCCATCGCCTGGTAGACGAGGCGCTGAGCCAGATCCTTTTTGCCCCTGCGCAAAACGGCATTGACGAGCTTGCCCACGAGCTTCGAGCGGTAGCGAGGATCCGGCTCGAGATACACTTCAGTCGATTCGAATTTCTTGGCCATCCACGCGTCTCCTTCTGTAGAACCCTTAGGGCTTGAGGAAAAAAGTCCCCGGAGGGGACTGGCGCCTTTCG
>SBBH01000110.1 GCA_005239795.1 Planctomycetales bacterium | reverse complement strand
CCAGCCTACCCACTGTGGCAAGATCTGCCGCTTGATGATGCCTGTTATCGCTGAGCCGCTTTTACGAACTATTTTTGGAGGCATTTCCCCTGTGAAATGCTGGAAAAGTCACCACTGAACTGGGGATACTCGAGGTGCCACCCACGAATTGGCAAAATGTGGGGAGCATCGTAGACTGCGTGCATGGAGATGAACCCGGGAGACGCCCCCCTCGACCGCAAAAGCCTCGAAATCCGCGCGCGCCTGGCTGCCCAGGAGGACCGCAAACACCTGAACGAGCAGGCGCGGCGGGCAGGGATGCCGAGCGGCGTTTTCCAGCGTCAGCAGATCGCGCAGGTCCTCGATGAACGCCTAAGACATCTCAACGAAGTCCTGGACCGCCTGGTCCGCACCCTGGGGCCCGACCCCTCCTCTTCTGTCAAACCTGCACAGATGGACAGGCCTCCTGGGACATGATCATTTCTCCCGGAAAAACTGCTTTACGGTTGCAGGACGCGTGCTAGATTTCATCTGCCATGTCAACAGATAAAGAACGAAGAGCTGGCTACGTCGGGATCGACATCGGCACTCGCTATACGAAGATCGAGTGCAGTTATCCGATTGTCCATCGGCTGGAAGAGCTGGTGGACTATTCCGCCTCTCCGCAAGAGCAGACCTCCCAGAAAAAATACCATGGGGCGACGCCGGAGCGGCTCTATCTGCCGTCCCGGGCGCTTCTCCTCAAGGACCAGGAGCTCATCCAGCGGGAGAATGGCCGGACGGTCCTCGTGGGATATGAAGCTCAGCTCAAGGGGCTGGCAGTCAAGGGGAGGCCGGAACTCGGCCGCGGAGGATTCGTCCTTGAAAACGGAACCATTACCGACGGGGAACTCTTTAAATCCTTCCTCACCTACATTATTCAAGAACTCTTCGACAAGCAGATCGACCATTTCGACCTGATGTACGCCGATTCCCCCGCCGAGCACGCCGCCCAGCAGACGGCGGCCGAGCGCGGGGGGGTCACACAGCAGGTCACCATCCTCAAAGCGATCTTCAACGAATTGGGCGGCCGCATCCGCCACCGGGGCCTGGTGGGCCAGGTCAGCGCCGCCGCCTACTCTGTCGACAAAGGAAGCGAGGAACGGACGGCCTACGCGATGGGGTTGGACATGGGCGGCGGGCAGACCGCCCTCCAGGCCCTCCCCATCGGCAAGCTCACCGAGATGGGGCCGTGTGTCATCGTCAAGGACCGGGCCGGCCAACGTTTCGCCGGAAGCACGCTCGCGCGCAACCTCAAGAACGAACTCAACAACAACCGCTACAAGGTGGACGGCCGCGATGTCAGCATCCCCTTCTCGGAAGCCGACGCTGAACGGATTCTTGCCCACGGGTTCGGATCCGTCGCGAAAGAGGCCCCTGAGGAACTCAAGACCTGGCCCGTGCACCTGGGGGCGCGGACCGTCAAGGTGGACATCTCGAAGCCGGTCACCCACGTCTGCCAGCAGATCATCGACCCGATCATCGAGGGGATCGACGAGCTGTGCGATCAAACCCAAAAGTACTACGGCGGCGACGTCTTCGGCCAACACGAGCTCTCACAGATGCTCTCGACCTTCTACCTGTACGGCCAGAACAGCAACATCAACGGCCTCTCACAGGAGCTGGGGCGCAGGCTCTCAGAGCGCGGCGTCGAGTGCCGCATCGTCGACATCAAGGACAAGCGCTTCGGCGCCGCCGACGGCGCCAAGGCCCTGGCGCAGTTCTTCACAGCGAACAAGCTCTGGAAAGACGGAAAATAAAAAGAATCGCGCAACGACCCGCGGTTCTTTTTATATCTCGATCACTCCCCCGCGGGGGTCGTCTTTTTTCTTGGCCGGCAGGATGGTCTGCGACGGGAGCAGCGGACCGCCCGGCCCCGAAGCCCTGGCCAGGGCCTCGCGAACCATCGCCTCCACCTGATCGGACGAAAGGCCCGGTGTGCCTCCCTCCGCCGCGGGAACCCGTTTGATCTGGCTGAAATCCTGGCGCAGCGTCTCGAGATGCTCTCTGATCTGTGCCAGTTCCGGAATTGTCCCAGCCGGGGAAGAAGGAGATGGCGCCAGAGTGGGTTCGACCTGACCGATTGCGGCAAGCTTCCGTTTGAGCTCCTGAAGCTCTTGGATAACGGCGCTAGGATTCCAAAAAGGCTCGGCGGGGCCCGTTGTCCCACGCGGCACAAACGCCTGGCGGGCCCCCGGGAGCGGACTGGGCCTGGCAGGCGGCGGACCGAAGAGGTCGAACAGTTTTTCGAACGCCTGCTCCTGACGCTTGGCGTCGCAGGCGGCTCCCTGGCGCGCCCGCTCCTCGGCGGCCCTGGCATAAGGCTCGGGTCCCATCGGGGAGATCGCGCACGCCTTCTCGATCGACAATTCTAGAAGCTTTTGTTCCAGGGGCTGTGACTCGAGGGAACCTGAGCCTTTCCAGCGCAGCCCCGCCAGCTTGGCCTGGATCTCGGCCTCCTCCTCCTGGATCGTCTTCTGCCGCTCGAAGAATTGCCGGGAGGCGCTGAGGCGTTCGGACTTATCGATGTAGGCGTAGAAAAGCTCAAGGATCCTGCCTTCGGCGGCCAGCTTTCCCGACCCAGCGCCCAGGATGTAGTCGCGCGCCAATTGCAGAGCCTCGGTCTCCGAGAGGGTCGGGGCAACTCGCCAGACAAGGCGCGCCAAAGCCGCAGACCCCTCGCGCGGCAGAAGGCGCTCCCGGAGGGATCGGACCTGGTCTTCTAAGACCGTCAAAATGCGTTGGTGCCGCCACCGTTCCGGGTCGATATAGTCAAGGGTGGCAATGATGTCGGTTTCAATGTCCATTCCGGTGGCTGATCAAGGTCCCAGATGCAACTGTAGAAGGAAGCCGCAGGCCCTGTCAACGCACCCCCGAAGAACCGGGAAAACCCGTGCGTGAAAACGGTTCCTACATATGCTAAGAACGCTCAACATGAAAAATTCTTTTCCCAGGAGAGGGTCGCCTTGAAGTCGTTCGCCGCGTCCGTCCATCCGCGGGCTGACCCCATCAGAACCCTGCCTCTTTTGCGCTTCACCGAACGCCAGGAAATCGACGCACTCATCTTTTTCGGCGACATCACCGGGCCGGTCCTCACAGACGGCGAGAAAGTTCTCTATCAGCAGGCCTCGGAACTTCTCCAGGACGCCCAAAACCTTCATGAGAAAGTCCATTCGGCAAGAGCGCTCCTCGAAAGGCCGGGGTTGGCCGTCCCCTACCGGGACGCCCTGTGGTTCTACCTGTCCCAGATCGTTGACCTGACGCCCGAGGAGGAGGTGGCTTGGCAGGAGTCTTATCAGCGGTCTGCCAAACGCCTCCGGGAGTTCGCCGCACGCCTGGGGCCTTACCCGAGCACCGTCTTGGCCGACACCTTGATCTGCGAAGAGGTTTTCCGGGATCGTCTGCTCGACTACGACGTTCTGACGCTGGAGGCCAAGACCCTCAAGGGGGTGGGCTTGGCTCCCCGTGAGGGAATCTTTCCCGCCACGGACCATGTCCCCGCCGAATACCGGCAGGAACTGCGCCGGGCCGTGCCATTCACCCAGTATCTCGCGGCCTTCGACATTCTGGTCGTCAACACCCTCTCCCCCTCCCTGAAAGGAATCCTGGAGCGGATCGAAAACCGCCTGGTCCTTCTGCCTGGGGACTCTTCTGACGTCTCTGATTTCGAGAAGATCACGATCGCCTTCGAGGCGCCGGACGCCTTCTCCCATTATGAATTTCAGGACGACCGGATCTTGCGCACCGTTCACCGTCCGTCGGCGGGCCAACTGCGCCTCGTCCGTCAGGACACCTTCGACCTGGATTTCAAGCTTCTGCGCACGAAGACCGACTTCGACCGGAGACTCGCCCCGGGGGCGACGGTGCGCCGGGAGACGCCCCCCCCCGGCTCCGGCGGCAAGCACAGCCGGAAACTCGCCGACATCCTGGAGGAGACCAAGACCTCTCCCGAGCCGAAGGAACCCGCGGGCCGAGGGCTTCCTTGGCGCCGTAGCGAGCGCGCTCGTGAAAACTGGCTCATGAAGACCTTGCTCGCCCCCATCCCGAACCCCTTCAAACTATCGCACGGGAAGAAGCAACCACAATTCGAGGATCTGCCGCTTTCAAAAGTGATCGACAACCCCGATCCTCTGCGGGAACACCTCGATAAAGAAGAGCTCACGCGCTTGGCCCAATCGATCCGGGAGTTCGGCGTGATCGTCCCGATCATCGTCAAGCGCGCCGGCAGCTCCTACCAGGTTGTGGCCGGGCAGAGGCGCCTCACCGCCGCCCGGATCGCGGGACTCTCCAAGATTCCGGCTGTCGTCAAGGATCTCGACGACCAGGAGAGCGCCGAGGTGTGCTATCTGGAAAATCTGCACCGGCTGCCCTTGAAACCCGTGGAGGACGCCGAGGCATTCGAGCGGCTCGTCTGGGAACTCCACAACTACACGAAAGGGCAGCTGGCAAAACGCCTGGGGCTCTCCCCCGACGAGATCAAGGTCCACGACGAGATCCTGCGCATGCCCATGATCCTGCGCGAGGCGATGTCCATGGGACTCCTGGATCTGGCGCGGGCGCGGCTTCTCACAGGGCTCCGGAACGAGGAAGAGCGGATGGCGCTCCTGCGCCGCGTGATCCGCGGGGACCTGTCAGAAGATGACCTTCGGGCTCTCCTCGAAAAACCCGCTGCCGACGCCGCCACAAGCTGATATCGTCGTTCGCAGGTCATCCACGAACCACGTATCACGCGCCACGATGCCGTTACACGCGTTCCCGCAGGTCCCGCCGGTCGTAACCGTAATAATAGTAGTAGGTGTATCCTTCAGCTCCTGCCTGGACCTTGTTGAGGGCGGCTCCCAGGATGGGCGTCCCCGTCTCCGCCAGAAAGTGCTTGGCCCACAACGCCTCGTGGCGGCGCGTCACCCCTGCGACCAACACCAGCAGACTTACGTCGGCGCGGGAGGCCAGGCGCGCCGCGTCGGCGGCGACCTGCAAGGGAGGGGAATCGATGAGCACGCGGTCATAATCCCGCCGGAGATCCTGGAGAAACTGAGCAAACTTGGCCGACTCCAGCCCCTGCATGGGATTCGTGGAAACCGGCCCGGCCGTGACAAGCTTCAAGTTCGGGATGGACGTCTCCCGGAAAATCGCATCCCGGAGGTGCACAGAGGGCTCAACCCCCGAGGCTCCCGACAGCTCGGGGAAAACCCCTTCCTCGCGGACGAGCTCTTGGAGGGCCTGGCGGGCCTCCAGGCGCCCCGTGAGATACGTGGAAAGCCCTAAGTCATTTTTGAGCTCGAAGAGATTGTGCATCCTGGGCTTGCGCAGGTCGGCGTCCACCAGAACCACCTTCTGTCCCAGGAAAGCGAACGAGACGGCGATGTTGGCGGCGACGGTGGTCTTCCCGTCGTCGGCGCAGGGGCTCGAAACAAGAATCACCTGTGCGTTTCCGGTCTGCTTCGCGATCGCAAGGATCCGAGCGGCCATGCGGTTGAACACCTCGACCAGGGGATGGCTCGGCGTCAATCCTCCGATGAAACGCTTCTCTTTCTCGTCGATGAAAGGAAAGTGCCCCACGATATCCAGATTCAGGTATCGGCTGACCTGGTATTCCGAACGCAAGGTGTCATCGAGATATTCGGAGGCGTAGGCGACAATCCCCCCCACGACAACCGCCAAAAGAATCATGAAAGGCCAGGCCTGCTTCACGCGCGAGGCGTGGGGCAGGGCGACGTCGGGAATCGCATCTGAATGGACATTCACCGCTTGGAAGGATTGCCCCAGATGGAGTTCCGCCAGCGTCCGCGCGAGCCACGACTGCGTCTCCAGCAGGATCTCAAGGAACCTTTGCTGACGCATGAACTCCGCCCGGAAGGCCGCCAGCTTTTCGATCGACTGCTTGGCGTCCCCCAGGAGCCTGCGCGAGACTTTTTCTTGGGCGGCGAAATCGTTGTGCCGCTCCTTGAGCACCTGGCGCATCTGCTCCATGAGGGACGTGAGCTCCGCGTCGATGGATGCTACCTCGGGATGGCGCTCGGTATAGGTTTGCAGAAGGCGCGCCCGCTGGGTGCGCGTGTCGACGATCTTCTGCCGCAGGGCGTCCAGATACGGCGACAGATCGATCGCCAACGCCACCTGCGAAAGATCCAGGGTTCCGTCGGGGGCCTTCCCGAACAACTCGATCTTGCTCTCCAAAATCGCCCGTGCCGACTCGATCTCCTTGATCTTCTGTTCATAAGCGTCGATCTGCTTCAAAAGCCGCTCGCTCTCCTGCTCGAAACCGCCGAACCCGACCTCGAACCCCGTCTTCTCGTAGAACTCGCGCCGGAGGCGCTCGAGATTCTCATGCGCCGTCTGGATCGCTGCGTGGTTGTTTTTCGTCTCTGCCACGAGCATCCTGTCGGCATCGATATATTCCACCTGGGCCAGCTCCTTAGCATACTCCTGGATCGCCTGGGCCACGGCCTTGATGGCAGCGAGGATCAGGCGCGGGTCGGTCCCCGTCGCTTCGATAATGATCTTCTGTCCCCCTTCCTCTGTCCGCATGACGACGAGCGCCTTAAGCTGGAGGACAGTCAGCGCATCGCCTCCCTTCTGATTCAGAATATGGACGGCCTTTTCATAGACGACCGGACCGGTCAGAAGGGTCGTCCACGACGGCAGGATGATGGCGGGATTATAGGCCAGTTGCAAAGAGGACCTTCCGACTCCCATGATCGACCGGACCGTCGACTCAACCACGAAAAGCTGCCCCGAGGCCGTGTAGAACTGCTTTTCAGCCTGGACAGTCCAGACGTATCCCAACAGGACGATTGCAACGATCGCCAGGAAGATCCACTTCCTGCGCTTTAGGATGACGAGAACTTCGCGAATATCCATCGGGATCGCCCCCCTCTGACCAGGGAGACGCCTTTCTCCCCCTATGTCGACAGAACGAGTCTACCCCTTGATCTGAATCCATTTCAGGATAAGCAGTTATTGCTACACGGCCCCTTACGCCATCGCCACCTTGCATTCCGCTCCGGCGCCGCGCGTCTGCCGCCCGGCCGCACGCACGACATCCCCCAGCAAGGCGCTGGCGGTCGGGCTGGTGCTGTGGTTCAAGGCTGGGGCCACAAAACGCAACCAAGTCGTGTTGTCCCATGAGTTGCTGG
>SBBH01000191.1 GCA_005239795.1 Planctomycetales bacterium | reverse complement strand
GGGGAGGCCGCCCCCGTGGCGACCGCATTCCTGGCCGCCTTGGTCTCGGGGGGATGCCTTTCGCCGGAATCCCCCTATCTTTCGACCGAGCCCGGGGATGTTCTGTTGTTCGGGGCGGGGTTTGCCAGCCAGGTTGCTCTTCACGAACTGGCGCATACCGCCTACGCCGAGTCGGAGGGGGTCGATTACACGACGCGGCGCAGCGGCTTGAGTTACCGGTTCCGCTACAAAACGGGCGATCCTGATAAAATCAGCCGCGTGGGGCGGATGGGGTATCTCTTCGACACAGTGGCGGCGGAAGCGCTTCCCTGGGTCCCGGGGTGGCGGGAAAATCATTTCCTGAATGGGATGTACTGGGGATCGATGGCGGACCGGGGGAAGGCGACCTTAAAGGACCAAGGCGATGTCAATCTGATCTCCGATTATGGCGGACCGTCGCGCGAATTCCTGCGGGGGTATTTCGCCACGAGCGTCGCCGCGGATCTGGCACGCTGGAAGTGGCCCGACAACCCATGGATCGTGAGCATCTCGGCAGGCCTTCATGGCGCTCTTTTGGTGCGATTTGCGCGTGAGTTTTAAACACAAAACTCCAAAACGACAAACACCAAACAAACGCCAAAACGGATAAACTCCAAACGACCTTGGCGTGTTTTCGTAGTGGGGGTGCTTATGGCCACTCAAGTTGCCGTCCTCGTTGAGCAGGATTATCAGGATCTCGAGGTGTGGTATCCGATCCTGCGGTTCCGCGAGGCGGGGTTGAAGGTCGTCTCAGTGGGGACCGGGTCGCAAGCCTCCTACAAGGGGAAGGCGGGATATCCCATCACGCCCGATACGACAATCGACAAAGTGAAGGCGGCGGATCTGTCGGCCGTCATCGTCCCCGGTGGGTGGGCGCCCGATTTCCTGCGCCGCTTTCCCGCGATGGTCCAGCTGGTGCGCGACTGCGATGCACAAAAGAAGGTGATCGGCGCGATCTGCCATGGGGGATGGCTTCTCTGCTCGGCGGGGATTCTCAAAGGGCGCACGGTCACCTCCTTCTCGGCGATCAAGGACGATTGCGTCAACGCCGGCGCCCACTGGGTCGACCAGGAAGTCGTCGTCGACGGGAATCTCGTCACGAGCCGCAAGCCGGACGACCTGCCCGCCTTTTGCAAAGAGATTCTCGCGAAGATTTCCCAGACTGTTCGGTCATCTCTTGATAATCTCACCTGATCCACTCACGGCAGCGCTCACTTTGGACGGCGTTCCGATGTACGTGATATCTCCACTGCCCTGAATTTTGGCCGTCAAGGCATCTGTGGTATACACATCGGCATCACCTGATCCGTTCACGGTGATTGTCGCGGTCTCTGCCTCAAGACTTGCAGCATGCACGTCACCAGAACCATTGATCGTCACTCCCAGTTGTGCCACCTTCCCTTTTGCGATGATGTTACCGGAACCACTGATCACGAGTGCAAGCTTGTCCTTCGTGACTTCCGTGATGTCAATCTTTCCAGATCCGTTGATCTCCGCTCTTGTGATAAGCGGAGTCTCAACTGCAATCATTATCTTCTGGGTAGATGAATAACTCTCCTTGGCAGTGATCCGTAGGGCGTCGCCAGAGCACTCTGTGAGGACCAGCGGAAGGAGGTTATCGTCGGCAGTAATCTGGCACTTGGATTTCTTTCCCGCTGTGACCGTGATGTCCGCACTGATGTTCAGATATAGTTCAGTGAAGCTGCCGAGATCGCGATTTTCAGTGCCGCTTTTCCCCGATCCTTCGACCACGTTCCCCGACAGGATCTTCCCGTCCACAATGACCGTGCCGTTGTTCACGGTGATGTTGCTAGAGCGAGTCCGGATCGTCTTGCCGTTGGTCGTGATCGTCGTATCAGCAGACACGGCGCCGGCGAAAAGACACAACACGAGTGTGGCGGATGCAATTCTCATCTCACTCTCCTTTCTTGTCCTTCCTGGTTTTCCATGATCACGAGGGGATTCTAGCGGCTCGACTCGGAAGTCTTGAGGCCGATTTCCTGCACTGGACTCTTCCTCGCTCGCCACTCGTGCTGAGCCGGAAGTTTTGGGGCGAAGCACGCAAAACTTCCGTGTCGAAGCACTAGCACATGGAAGGGCTTCCATGCAGTCTCAAAAACCCAAAGCGGGCCAGCCGCGCAAAGTCGGCATCCAACGACCAGATCTCCCCTTCCTGGTCCGCCGCGATGGCTCCGATCAGGAGATCTCCCACGCCGAATCGCACCCCTTGAGCGGAAGCCCGCTCGACCCAGTCCTCGATCCGGCTCCAGGTGGTTTGGGCGGGATAGAAAATGGGCAAGGCGGAGAGGAGCCTGCGCAAGCGCGGCAGATCCCTTCGCGATGCACCCGAGAGGATCTCGATCCGGACCGGCGCGGCCAGCGCAACGCAATCCTGATCCAGAAGCTCCACAAGATGTGCGCCGTGGCGCTCCGGAGGACCCTGGAAAAAGGAAATCCACACCGAGGTGTCGACGAAAATCACCTGCGGGATCGTCCAGGCGGGGGGCGCCTGCGCGAAGCCTGAGTATCGATTTCGAGCTCCACCGCACCCATGAGATCTTTGAGTTTTTCAATCCGCCGCTTGCGGATGAATTCGCGAAGCGACGCGATCACCGTATCGGTTTTGGACTTGTAATGCAGGAGCTGACGGGCCTCCTCCAGGAGATCCTCCGGGATGTCCAGCGTGGTTCTCATAAAAGTAAGTATATTAAATATGTTTATAAGTGCAAATTATTCTATTTTTATGCACCTTAATGGCGGAGGCTCTTCACTGGTGTTGTTCGTTCCAGAGTCGCTTCAGATAGTCGGCGTCTCCTTCCCCTTCTTCGATCGCTCCGATCACGGCCTGCAAGCGTTTCAGAAGGAGCGGATCGGTTTCTCGGGCGGCCTGCTCGCGGAAGATCCTCCCGATTGATTCGCGCCGTCATCACAATATAAGTGTGTTCCGGGCGGGATTTGTCCGGATAATTCCGGCCCGTGCGCAGGGATTTTTCGCGTCTGGCGACCGAGCGGGAAGATCCGCGGACAGCGCTTCTCGATCGCTTAGGGCCAGCGGCTCTCGCGCGGTTTCTCGTGGAGCGCCAGCGCGGGGCCTTCGAAGCGGCGCGCGACGCCGCTCCCGCCTTGGCGCCCTGCCTCGCGCTCGCCGCCGAACGGCTCAAGGGAGGGGGGCGGATCGTTTTCGTGGGGGCCGGAACAAGCGGCCGCCTGGGCGTTCAGGAAGCGGCCGAGTGCATCCCGACCTTCGGCGCGATCGGAAAGCGCGTGCAGGCGGTGATCGCCGGGGGGGCGCGCGCCCTGAGACGCCCCGCGGAAGGGGCCGAGGACGACCGGCCAGCCGGGCGCCTGGCGATACGCGAAAAGAGAATCGGTCGGCGCGACCTTGTGATCGGGATCTCCGCGAGCGGAGGGGCGCCGTTCGTGGCGGCGGCGCTTTCCGAGGCGCAATCGCGCGGCGCGGCGACGGTCCTTGTCGCCTGCAATCCGGGCCCGAAACCTCGCTGGGCCGACCGCCAGGTCATTTTGCGCACGGGTCCGGAGCCGCTCGCGGGCTCGACCCGCATGAAGGCAGGGACCGCCACGAAGATTGTCTTGAACACGCTCACCACCGGCGCGATGGCGCTCGCCGGGCGCGTGCGGGGAAACCGCATGGTGGGGCTTGTGACGACGTCTGAAAAATTGCGCGCGCGCGCCGTGCGGCTTGTGGTGGAATTGGGAAAGACCACGCCCGCCCGGGCCCGGCGGCTCCTCGCCGCCCACGGTTGGAGTGTTGAAAGGGCGTTGCGTTTCACGCCTGTCGTAGTTTTTCTTTTTGGGATTTGGGATTTCCCAGGAGCTCCCGCGTGGTGACGAGGGATCTCCTGGGTCTCATGTCGGGAACCTCCATGGACGGTGTCGACGTTGCGCGCGTGCGCGTGGCGGGGAGATTGCCAGATCTCGCCGCCCAGTGCTTGTCGTTTGACACCGTTCCCTATCCGCCGGGCCTGGCCAACGACCTGCGGCGCTTGGCCGAGGGGCCTCTGTCCCTCGAGACCTTGACGGATCTCGACCGGCGCGTCGCCGACGTTTTCGCGGATGCGGCGGCCGGGGAGATCGCGCGCGGCGGGAAGGTCGCGGCGGTCGGCTCGCACGGCCAGACGATTTTCCACCGTTCGGGAAGGGGGCGCGCCGGCGGTGGGGGAGCGCTCACACTTCAGATTGGCGACGGGGACCGCATCGCCGAGAGGCTCGGGGTCCCCGTCGTCTCCGATTTTAGACGCCGCGACGTCGCCGCCGGCGGGGAGGGGGCTCCCTTGACCCCTTTCGCCGATTGGGTGCTTTTGCGCCGGCTGGGTCCAGGGAGCGCCGTCCTCAACCTGGGGGGGATCGCGAACGTCACGCTTCTGGCCGACGACCTTGCGGCCGTGCGCGCCTACGACACAGGCCCTGCGAACTGCCTGATGGACGCCGCCGTGCGGCGCCTCACGGGGGGGCGCGAGGGGTGCGACCGGGACGGCTTGCGCGCCGCGCGGGGGCATGTGGACCCGGCGGTCCTGGCGCATTGTCTGGCGCATCCTTATTTTGGGCAGGAGCCCCCTAAGAGCACGGGGCCGGAACTCTTTTCACTCGCCTGGCTTGACAAGGGGTCGGGAGTTCAGGATCTGGCGCCTGAGGATCTTCTCTCGACCTTGGCCGAATTCACCGCGCAGTCGATTGCGCGCTCGCTGCGGCGTTTCGGGGCCCTGCCGGCCCGGATCCTCGCAGCCGGAGGGGGGGCGGCCAATCCCGAGCTCATGGACCGGATCGCCGCGGCATGCCCCTTCGCCCGCGTCGGGACGACCGACGAGGCGGGGATCCCCGCGCGCTCGCGCGAGGCGGCGGCCTTCGCGATTCTCGCCGAGGCGCATCTTGCAGGGTTCCCGGCCGGGCTCCCCGGCGTCACCGGCGCCCGCAGGGCCGCTGTCCTGGGGAAACTCTCACCCGGCCCTGAAAATCCGAAGCGCCAATGACCCGTTTCGATTGGTTCGTTGTCGTTCTTTATGGGGCCGCCTTGGTGGTCGTCGGCCTCTGGAAAGGGCGCAAGGCCCAGGCCGGAACCGACGCCTACTTCGCCTCCGGGCGCTCCCTTTCCTGGTGGCTCGCCGGCACCTCGATGATCGCGGCTTCGTTTGCCACCGACACGCCGCTTATGATCGCGGGGTTGGCCCGCTCCAGCGGGATCTGGCGCAACTGGAACTGGTGGTGTCTGGGGGCGAGCACCATCCTGGCGGGGTTTCTGTTTGCCCGGCTCTGGCGGCGCACGGGGGTCCTGACAGAACCGGAGCTCACGGAACGGCGCTACACGGGGCCGGAGGCGGCGGCGCTCCGGGGGGCGAAAGCGGTCTACTGGGGCGTCCTCTATAACGCCTATGCGATCGGGGCGCTTCAGATCTCGGGGTTGGCGATCGTCACCAAGGCCGCGACCGGCTGGGACTGGGAGACGGCGGTCTTCTTCTGCGCGGCCCTCTCGCTCTCCTACTCGGTGTTCGCGGGGTTGTGGGGGGTGGTCTCGACCGATTTCTTCCAGTTCGCGGCGGCCGTGGCGGGGTCTCTCCTTTTGGCGTTCTTTTCCGTGCGCTCGGCCGGAGGGTGGGAGGCGGTCCGGGCGGCGGCGCCCGCGGGCCATCTTTCATTTTTTCCGGACCTAGCGGTCCCTGCGGGGGAAAGTTTCTGGACCTCGGATGCCGCGTGGCTCCTGGCTTTGCTGGGGGTCCAGTGGTGGGCCTGGAAGAACACCGACGGCGGCGGGATGCTGGTCCAGCGGATGGTCGCCTGCCGGGACGAGCGGGACGCCTCGCGCGCGATGCTCTGGTACAACGCGGTCCACTATGCCCTGCGCGCCTGGCCCTGGATCGTGGTGGGGCTGGCGTCGCTCGTCGTGGCGCCGGATCTGGCGGCCCCCGAGCAGGCCTATCCGGCGATGATCTTGAAAGTCCTTCCCGCCGGCCTGCGGGGGTTTGTGATCGCCTGGTTCTTCGCGGAGTTCGTGGCGTCGCTCTCGGGGAGCGTCAATTGGGGGGCCTCCCTTGTGGTGAACGATCTTTACCGGCGGTTCTTGAGGCGCGACCGGACCGACGCCCATTACCTGGCCGCGGGGCGCATCGTCTCGGTCGGCGTCATGGCGGCTGGTGTGGCAGTGGCGCTCCAGGGAGAGTCTCTCGTCGGGGCGTTCGAGAACATCCTGCAGCTCACTGCCGGCGTGGGGGTGGTGCAGATGGCACGCTGGCTCTGGTGGCGCGTCTCGGCCGCGAGCGAAATCGCCGCGATGGCGGCTTCCCCATTCTGCGTTTTCTGGGCGGATGAGGCGGCGGCGTTTTTGGGGATCCCCGCAGGAAGTCTGCTCTTCAAGCTCCTTTTCACGGTGGCGGGATCGGCCTGCGTCTGGGTCCCGGCCGCTTTGCTCTTTCCGGAGCGGAGCCGTCTGAATCTCAAGAAATTCTACCTGACGGTCAAACCCCCTGGCCTCGGCTGGCGGGGGGTGACGCGCGGGATCACACCCCCCTTGGCTTCTGTTCCAATCGGTCCGGTCCTGCTCCAATGGCTCCTGGGGGTGGGGGCGATCTTCGGCCTCAATTTCGCGATCGGATCGTTCCTGGCTGGCGCGCGCGGCGCGGCGGGGGCGTGGTTCGCGGCCTCGTCGCTGGCGTGGTTTCTCTTGGCCTGGCGGCTCCGGAATGCCTCGTGATTCCTTGCGAGAGTGGGTCCTCCGGTAATCCTTTAGCCGGCTGTAAAAATCGCTGAAGCGATCTGACGAGATGCTCCGACAAAAGAGGGGTGAT
>SBBH01000012.1 GCA_005239795.1 Planctomycetales bacterium | reverse complement strand
GGCGTTGAAGCTTCAATTTCCGAGCCCCAGGTGTTTGGCGTTTGGAGCTTGGTGTTTTCATGGAGCGGTCGCTCTCTTTTGACCAGGTCGCTGTTTTGTTGCCGGAGGCCTCTTTCCTGGGGGGCGTCCGCCCCGCGGCAATCACGGGGATTTGTCTCGATTCGCGCAAAGCCAAGCCGGGCGACCTGTTCGTCGCCGTCAAAGGAGGCAAGCGGGATGGCCGGGAGTTCGCCCGGGACGCGCTCTCGCGCGGGGCCGCGGCGGTCCTCGCCGAGGGGGATGTCGCCTGCGGCGCCCCGCAGGTTCTCGTGCGGGACGCGGGGCGCTCGCTCCGGATCCTGTCGGCGGCCTTTTACGGGAATCCCGAGCGGCGCCTGCGCTTCATCGGGGTGACCGGGACCAACGGAAAAACCACCACCACGATGCTCATTCAGTCGGTTCTGTCGGCGGCGGGCCGGCGCGCCGGGATTTTGGGGACCGTCTTCTACGGATTTCCGGGAGAGGCGCGGCCGTCCTCCATGACGACGCCCGATCCCCCCGTCCTCTACGAGGAGTTCGCCAGGATCGCCGCCGGAGGGGCAGAGGCGGTCGTGATGGAGGTCTCTTCCCACGCCCTGGCCCAGGGACGCGTGGAGGGGCTTTCCTTTGACCTCGCCGTGATGACGAACCTCACGCGAGATCACCTCGATTATCATCAGACGATGGAGCAGTACCGCGACGCCAAGTCCCTTCTCTTCGCAGGATTGGCGCCGGGGGCGACGGCCGTCCTGAACGGCGACGATCCTCATCACTCGTTTTTCAGGAAGATCACCCGCGCGGTGGTGCTCGACTACGCCGTGGAGAATCCCCGCGCCCAGGTGCGGGGCCAGGCGCACGCGATCTCTCTCTCGGGGACGGATCTCGCGGTCCGCACGCCGGACGGGGAGTTCAACGTGCGCCTGGGTTTGGTGGGTCGGTTCAACGTCGCCAACGCCTTGGCCGCCGCCGCAGCCGGGTACTCCCTGGGGGTTCCTCGGGAGGCGATCATCGCCGGGTTGGAAGGAGCCCCGCCCGTTCCCGGGCGGCTGGAGAAGGTTTCGGGAAAGGCGCCATTTCAAGTGTTTGTCGACTACGCCCACACCGACGATGCGCTGGCCTCGGTCTTGCGTACGCTCCGGGAGCTTGCGCCCGGGCGGCTCCTCGTCCTCTTCGGGTGCGGCGGCGACCGCGACCGCGGGAAACGCCCCCTGATGGGACGTGCCGCCGAGAGATGGGCCGACGCGCTCTTCCTGACGAGCGACAACCCGCGTTCGGAGGATCCCGAGGCGATCCTCGCCGAGATCCGGACGGGGCTCGCCGGGAAGTGCCCTGCCGCGGTCATCGTCGACCGGCGCGAGGCGATTCGCGCGTGCCTCGCGGCAGCCCGGCCGGGGGATTGCGTCCTCGTGGCGGGGAAGGGGCACGAGGATTACCAGATCTTCAAGGATCGGACGGTCCATTTCGACGATCGCGAAGAGGTCCAGACGGCCCTGCGAGACCTGGGGTGCTGGGGATGATCCGCCTGACGCTCGGCGAGGCCTCCCGCTGGTTGACCGGAAAATCCCTGGGGGGAGTTTTGGCCGGGCGGCAGATCTGCGGCGTTTCGACCGATACGCGCACCTTGCATCGGGGAGACCTCTTCGTGGCCTTGAGGGCCGGGCGCCTGCCTGCGCTGGGCGTGGGGACGGCGTCCGGAGCGCGGCAGGCAGGCGACGGCCACGATTTTCTGAGGGAAGCGTTCCGGCGCGGGGCGTGCGGCGCCCTTGTCGAGCGAGGTCATCCGTCGCTGGCCAAGGAGGCGTCCTCCTGGCGCGCCCCGATGATCGCCGTTGCCGATACCGGGAAGGGTTTGCTCGAGCTGGCCCGGCTGACGCGCTTACGCCTTCGGGCCCGCGTCGTGGCGGTGACCGGCTCCTGCGGAAAGACGACGACCAAGGAAATGCTCTCACGGATCCTCGCGCGCCATGGACGCACTGTGGCCTCTCCCAAGAGCTTCAACAACGCGATTGGCGTTCCCTTGACGATCTTCCGGGCCGACGAGGGGACGCGTTATCTCGTGGTCGAGATCGGAACGAACGCCCCCGGTGAGATCGCGCTGTTGGCCCGGACGGCCCGTCCGCACGTGGCCGTCGTGACGACGGTCAGCGTGGCGCACCTGGCAGGGTTGGGCAGTCTCAAAGGGGTCCTGCGTGAAAAAACCTCGATCTGGAGGTTTTTGGCCCCCGGCGGAGCGGCCGTCTACAACAAGGACCGGATCCCCCGCGCGGCGGTCCGCCGCCGCTGGAAAGGAAGGGCCCTGTCTTTCAGCGTGGAGGACCCCACAGCAGATCTTTCGGCGCGGGACATTTCGCCGTCGGCGGGTGGGACGCGGTTTTCCGTCGGGCGCGCGCGCGTTCGGCTGCGCCTGCCGGGGCTCCACAACGTCTCGAATGCCCTGGCGGCCTTGGCGGTCTGCAGGGGTTTGGGACTGCCGTTGGCGCGGGCCGCGCAGGACCTGGGGGCACTCAAACCCCTCCCGGGGCGCCTGGTCCGGGTGCGCCGCGGCGGGATCGAGATCCTCGACGATTCCTACAACGCCAACCCCGCGTCGATGGAGGCGGCTCTCGCCGTGCTCGAGGAGCCGTGGGCCGACGGCCGGGGGGGCCGGCGCGTCGCGGTGCTCGGAGAGATGGGAGAGCTCGGAGGCGCCTCGCGGATTACGCATGCGGCGCTCGGCCGGCGCCTTGCGCGGGGCCGCGTGGATATTTTCTGGGGTGTCGGGGAGGCGATGCGCGGCGCGGTGCGGGCCGCGCGCGGCGCGCCGAAGGGGACCGCCATCCGGTGGCAGCCTGACGCGGCCATGGCCGCCCGGCGGCTCCCAAGGATTCTTCGTCCCCGAGACCGGGTGCTCGTGAAGGGGTCGCGCCACATGGGGATGGAGCGAGTCGTCGCGGCAATCTTAGGATTCGCGCGAAAATAACTGATCGATTTTATGACAATGGGCCATTTTCATTCTGTCGTCTTTTCGTTCCACTTTTTTCGCGCGAATCCTATATAAGGGGCCGTGCGGAAAGGAGTTAAATGGAAAGACCTTTCGTGAAAAATCTCCGAGATATTCGTTCATGTCCCGTGAGCCCTCCTATCAAACAGAGAAATTATTCCCGCACGGCCCCTTAAAAGTCATGCTCTATCACTTTTTTGGGAAGCCGTTCTGGCTGTTGGGAAAGAAAATCTCGCTTTTCCAATTCATCACCTTCCGGGCCGCGATGGCGGGCCTGACAGCCTTTCTCGTCTGCTGGTGGTTCGGGCCCCGCGTGATCGCGTGGCTTAAGGCGAAGCGCATCGGCGAGCGCGTCGAGAAGACCGATTCGGAGCGCCTGGCGGCGATGCACCAGGGAAAGGCCGGGACCCCCACGATGGGCGGGGTGTTGATTCTCATGGGGTGGTTCGCGTCGCTCGCCCTCTGGGGGCGGTGGGACAACGTCTACGTGGTTTTAGGGGTCGCCACGACGCTCGCCCTGGGGTTGGTCGGCGCTTTCGACGACCTTATTAAGCTCGAGGCGATCAAGCGGAAAGGGTTGACGATCCGGGAGAAATTCATGCTCGTGGCCGTGGTGTCGGGGCTTACAGGGTTTCTCCTGTACAAGGCGGCCGCCTATGCCGGGCGCGAGTCGGTCGATCTGGCGCTCTACTTTCCATTTTTCAAGAAGGGCATCCTGCAGGTCGGATGGTTCTATTTTCCCTGGGTGGTGCTTCTGTTGATGTCGTGCACCCACGCGGTGAACCTCACCGACGGCTTGGATGGCCTGGCGGCCGGATGCGTCTCGTTCGCGCTCCTAGCCCTGGCCGCCGTGAGCTACGCCGCCGGCCACCTGCGGTTCGCCAAATACCTGCTGGTGCCGTACGTGCCAGGCGCTGGGGAGCTCGCCGTTTTCTGCCTGGCCCTGGCCGGAGCGGCGCTGGGATTCCTTTGGTACAACTGCCATCCTGCCGACATATTCATGGGGGACACCGGCGCCTTGGCCCTGGGGGGGGCCCTGGGGTTTGTCGCCGTGGTGGTCCATCAGGAATTTTTGCTTCTCATGGCGGGAGGGATTTTCGTGGCCGAGGCGGTATCGGTGCTTTTGCAGGTGGCCTCGTTCCGTCTGACCGGAAGGCGCATCTTCAAAATCGCACCGCTCCATCACCATTTTCAGTTCTTGAACTGGCCCGAACCGCGCGTGATCGTCCGCTTCTGGATTGTCGCGGCGCTCCTGGCTTTGGCGAGTGTCGCGACGCTCAAGCTGCGATGAAAGGGATCGGGTCATGACAAGCTTGGCGGCGGTGGTGCGTGAACTGAGCGGGGATCATCGGCGGGGGCGCCCCTTGTTGGCGGCGTCGTCACAGATCGTCGGGAGCACGGCGGGGCTTCTGGTGTTGGGGCTCTTGATGATCTACAGCGCCACGAGCGTCCGGCGGGAAGGAGGAGTGGCCTTTCTCGAGCGCTCGCTCGCCTGGACGGCGCTGGGGTGGGCCGTTTTCGCTCTCGTGCGCCGCGTCGACTACCACCGGTGGCTGGCCGGGTCGCGTTTCTGGCTCCTGGTCGCCTTCGTTCTGCTCGTCGGGGTTTTAATTCCCGGTGTGGGATCAGAGGTCAACGGCGCCCGGCGCTGGTACCGCGTGGAGCTGTGGAGTTTTCAGCCTTCGGAAGTGATCAAGTTCGCCCTGCCGCTCTATCTGGCGGATTTCCTCACGCGCAAGGCGCGCTTGAAAGAGAGTTTCCTCCAGGGGCTCGCGCCCCCCCTAATGGTGTTGGGAATCTTCTTCGCCCTTCTCATGCTCGAGCCCGATTTCGGGACATCGGTCCTGACGGGTCTGGTGGGGATGTCGCTCCTGGTGATCGGCGGGGTCCAGGTCCGCCGCGTCGGTTGGATGGCGGCCCTCGCCGTTCCGCTCCTCTTTGTCGCCATCTGGAGTTCCCCCTACCGCTGGCAGAGGCTGACCACCTTCCTCGATCCGTGGGCCGACCCGCAGGGGAAGGGGTACCAGGCCGTGCAGTCCCAGGTAGCGCTGGGATCGGGAGGTCTCGTCGGTAAGGGGATTGGCGCCGGCCAGCAGAAGCTCCACTATGTGCCGTCCCTCTACGCCGATTTCATCCTGGCGCAGGTGGGGGAGGAGACGGGGCTTTTGGGAGTCACGGTGATCTTCGCGTTGTTCGCGCTCCTCTTTCATGGATGTTGGCGGGTTGCAGCCGCGGCTCCCGATGCGGCCGGCGCCTATGCGGTGTTGGGGATCCTCCTGACCTTTGCCTATCAGGCCGCGATCAATATCGCGGTGGTGACCGGGATGGCTCCCACGAAAGGGATCCCGCTTCCCTTCGTGAGTTTCGGGGGATCCTCCCTCGTCTTGTCGCTCGCCGCGTTGGGGGTGGCGGCGAATGTCCGAGATCAGGCGGACCGCGCCGCGCGCGATGCCGGAACCTCCTGACGCATCCGGGCGTTCCCGAGCCGTCGTCTTCGCCGGGGGAGGCACGGGGGGGCATCTGATGCCGGGGATCGCCGTCGCGGACGAGCTGCGCGCCCTGGACCCGTCCCTGTCCGTTCTTTTCATGACCCGGAGCGGTCCCGTGGAGGAGCGGATCCTGCGCGAGCGCGGTCTCCCCTTGCGCCGCATCCAAGCGGGGCGCCTTTCGCCGGCGGGAGTCCTGCGGCTCGCCGCTGGGACATGGCAGAGCCTCTTGTTTTTCCTCCGGCATCCCCCGGTGGCTGTGGTCGGTCTGGGGGGGTACGTCTCCGCCGGGCCGCTTCTGGCGGCGCGGATTCTGGGGAGGCCCGTTTTCCTGATGGAGCAGAACGCCGTCGTGGGGCGCGTCAACCGGCACTTTGCCGCGAACGCCTGCGCCCTTTTCCTGCCGTGGGAATTTCCTGGCGCCGCGCGCCGGCAAACGGCGCTGGCTGTCGGAAACCCCGTGCGCCGGGCGATCCGCGATCTTCCTGTCCGGCCTGTCTCAGGGAGCGCGCGCACGGTGCTCGTCCTCGGGGGGAGCCAGGGGTCGCAGGCGGTCAATGAGATCGTGAGGGGGATGCTGCCGGCCCTGGGGGAAGACAAAATAAAAATAAGGTTCCTTCACGTCGCCGGCGCGGCCGAGCGTCAGGCTGTCGAGGAGGCCTACCGCCGTCAGGGGGTCGAAGCCCAGGTGCGCGACTTTGTCGACGCGATGGAGCGTTGGTATGCAGAAGCAGACGTGGCGATCGCCCGCGCGGGGGGGACGACGCTGGCAGAGCTCGCGGCGGCGGGGATCCCCGCCCTCTTGATCCCGCTCCCGTCGGCGGCCGAGGACCACCAGCGCGCCAACGCCCGCGTGTTTGTCCAGGCCGGCGCGGCGATCGCTGTGGAGGAAGGGCCGGGCGCGGCCGAGCGGTGCCTGGCGGCTCTCTGTGGCGTGTTGCGCGACCCGCAGACCGCGGCTAGGATGAGCCGAGCGGCGCGCCAACTTGCCAAACCCCGCGCCGCCGCCCAGATCGCATCGATGATTCTCGAGAAGGTGAACCAGGCATGACCAAGACCTCCGCGGGGGAGCGCATTCTCCTTTCGACGAAGTCACCCGTGCATTTGGTGGGGATCGGCGGGACCGGCATGCGGGGACTGGCGATGGTCCTGCGCCAGCAGGGGTTTTCCGTGAGCGGCTCTGATCGGGACGCGCTTGGGGAAGAGCTGACGCGGCAGTTTTTGCGCGCAGGTGTTCCGGTCGGCCAGGGGCACGCGGAAGGGAACCTTCCGGACGACGCGGGCGTTCTGGTCGTGAGCGCCGCAATCAAGCCTGACAACCCCGAGTTCCAAGAGGCCGAGCGGCGCGGCCTTCCGATCGTCAAGTATGCCCAAGCCTTGGCTGAGATTGCTTCGCTGCGCCGAACCGTCGCTGTCGCCGGGTCGCATGGGAAGACGACCACCTCGTCGCTTGTCGCATGGATTCTGAAGGATGCCGGGCTCTCGGAATCGTTCCTGGTGGGAGGGGAGATCGCCGGTCTTGGAACGAGCGGCGCCTGGGGGACGGGAACTCACTTTGTCCTCGAGGCCTGCGAGTACGACCGCTCCTTCCTGAATTACGATCCGGCGGTGGCGGTCGTCACGAATGTCGATGCCGACCACATGGACTATTACAAAACATGGGAAGCCTTGGCCGAGGCGTTCGCGGCGTTCGTCTCGCGCGTGGGTCCGGAAGGGCATCTGATCCTGTCGGCCGACGATCCCCGAAGCGCTCCCCTGGCGCGCGCGGCGCGCGGCGCGGTCCAGACGGCGGGGTTCTCTCCCCGCGCCGACTGGCGCCTCCAAGATCCAGCTCTTTCGACCGAGGGAGGGGCGTTCCGCCTGACGGGGCCGGAAGGGGACTGGGGGCGCTTCCAGACGCGCCTCTACGGCAGGCACAATCTTGCCAACACCGCCCAGGCGGTCGCCGCGGCGGCCGCCTGCGGCGTCGGGGCTGATGCGGCCCGCCGGGCGATCGCCTCCTTCCGCGGCGTGGCGCGGCGCATGGAGCGGCTGGGGAGGGTCCGGGGGGCGCCGGTCCTCGACGATTACGGGCACCACCCCGTGGAGCTGGCGGCCACCTTCGCGGCGGTGCGACAAGCCTTCCCGGGCCTGCGCCTGCGCGCCGCCTTCCAGCCGCACCAATACGCCAGGACCGAATACCTGTTCGACGATTTCGTCCGGGTCTTGAGCCGGGGGCCGGACGATCTTCTCTTGGCTCCTGTCTACGGGGCCCGGCACGACGGCTCGGCGCCCAAGGTGGACTCGGCGACGCTCGCGGAAGCGATCCGGAAGGCGGGGGGAGCCTGCCGTCTTCTCGCCTTGGAGGAGATCGTTGAGGAGCTTGGCCGCAGTGCCGCGGCGGGCGAGGTCGTCCTCATCATCGGGGCAGGGGACATCGGAAAGGTGGGGCATGAACTCGTCCGTCGATACGGCGCGCTGGAAGGGACTTGAGGGGACGGTCCGCTTCGATTTTTCCCTGGCGCCCCTGACTACATTCAAGATCGGGGGGCCGGCGGAGATCTTCTTCGCTCCCGCTACTGTCGATGCCTGCGCCGAGGCTGTCGAGCGGGCGCGGGCGGAGGGGCTCCCGGTCCGCTTCCTCGGGGGGGGCACCAACACGCTTGTCGCCGACGGCGGCGTCAAGGGACTTGTCGTACGCCTCTCGGCGCCGGTTTTTTCAGGGATCCGCTTCGAGGAGGGGGAGGTC
>SBBH01000126.1 GCA_005239795.1 Planctomycetales bacterium | reverse complement strand
GTAAGCTCCTTGGCGCGCCTCGGCGGGGGCCGAGGTCATCGGCAGATACCCTTGCCCGGGGATTCCGTACGGGGCCTGCCGGCGGGCGAGTTCCGCGATCTCATTGACCGTGTGGATCGTGCCGACGATGACGCGCGTCTCGGCGTTGGCGTAGTCCTCGCCGCTCTGGTTTTCGATTCGCACGTACCCTTCCAGGCGCATCCTGCTCTCGTCTTCAGAGAGGGTCCCCATGTAAAAAGATCTCCAGGAGAGCCCCGACGTGAAGAAGGTGATCTCGACCGGGACCGCCCCTTCCACGGCCGAGTCGATCGTCCAGACCGCCGAGCCCTGGACGTTCGGGGGATAGGCGACCTCGACGAGCCGGACCTTCCCCTCGTGCTGGGGGGCCCTCAGTTGGACCGAGGTGGGGTCGATTAGGGTGTTGGCCCAGCCGAACTCGAGGCGGTTTTCCCCTTTTTTGAGTGTGAGGGTCCGGGTTTCGCGCACCAGCGTCAGATCCGCGGCGTTGTAGATCGTGAGCTGCGCGGCGTCCCGGTCGGGAAGCGTCACCAGGTCGATCTTGGCTGAAAGCGGCGGGCTCGCCAGGACAGAGAAAAGCGCCGCCGCCAGGGGTCGCGCCGTCCATTGCCGCGTCTTCATGGTCGCCCTCCTTGACTCTGGGACTCCTGATGCCATTCGGCCTATCCCATTAAGGGCGCGAAATGCCCCTCGGTTTTCGAAAAATGTGGATTTTTAACGCTCGTGTGCCGGCGGGGCCCATTCGCGCCGGGCGAACTGCCAGGCCCCCAGGGCCGCGGCAGTGAGGGTGGCGCCGGCCAAAACGAGAAACGCCGTCTGGGTGCTCGAGGCCTGGGCCAGCGTCTCGGTGGGAAAGAGCATCTCCCTTTGGAGGATCTCGTGAATGTCGGGGAGCCCCCGCGCTGCAAGCGAGCGCAAGTGGAATATGAGCGTCCACTGGGCCAGGATCCCACGGGTGCCCGCCAGGATCATCTCGCTCAAGAAGAAATATGCCATTCCCCAGACGAACGGCCGTGTCGTCAAAAGCGCCAGCAACCCCCCCAGCGCTGTGTAGAGATAGCTGGCCAGAACCTGCGCGGACGTCAGGTAGAGGAGGCCCCGCAGGCGCTCAGGCGACTTTATGAGATCTTCCCATCCTGTGACGTGCGCCGCGGCGGCGATGAGAATCTGCCCTATCGCGAGCCCCATCGCGCAAAACGTCCCGCAGGCGAGCCAGCGCCCCAGAAAAACCCATCCTTTCGGGACGGGGCGCGCCAGGAGGTAGCTCAAACTCCCCTCCTCCGGATCCTCCTGGGCCGTCGAGGGCGAGAGGCTGAAGGCAACCCAGAGGCCGACAGCCTGCAGGAGAAGGCTTGCCGCATCAATCCAGAGAAGGTTCCACCACTGCAGACGATCGGCTGGTGGAGCACTGCCCGATTCCAAGATTCTGAAGAGTGTCAGGAGCGCGGCCGGCAGGAGGCACAAAAAAAGGAGCCCTGCGGCCCGGCGCGTGCCGAGGATCTGGGCCGTGAAATCTTTCCCGACCAGCCACAGTGTCCGGAGCGCTGTTTTGACAGCCATGCGTTAGGATTCGCGCGGAAATGACTTTTGTTTTTTATTGCAATGAATCGTTTTGGATCCGTCGTTTTTCCATTCCGTTTTTTTCGCGCGAATCCCATATGAGGCGCCGTGCGGAAAGGAGTTAGATGAAAAGATCTCTCGTGCAAGATCTCCAAGATATTCGTTCATGTTCCGTGAGTCCTCCAATCAAACACAGAAGTTATTTCCGCACGGCGCCTTAGGACTTCACGCCCTTGCCGGCGTCCTTGACAAGATACTCGAAGACGGACTCAAGGCTCTCGTCCTCCGGGAAGAAGCCGCGCACGGTAACACCGGCGGCGGCAAGGATCCCCGGCAGGGCGTCGAAAAGGGGGTCTCCTTGGGCGGTCTCGGCGACGAGGGTCTCCGGGGCCGGAAAGGAAATCCGGACGATCTCAGCCCGGCCGGCGAGCAAGCCTCCCACCTTGCGCGGGTCGCTGCATTCGATGCGGATCCTGTAGGGGTAGCGGTCGAGAAGCCGGCGGATCTCCGGGACGCGCCCGGCGGCGATGAGCCTACCATGGAAGAGGAGCGCGATCCGGTCCGTGAGGCGCGAAACATCGGCCAGGCTGTGGCTTGAGAGGACGACCGTTTTGCCGGCGGCGCCGAGCGCTTTTAAGGTTGACACGAGATCGATGCGGCTCGCGGGATCGACGCCGGAAAGCGGCTCGTCCAGGATCAGGAGGTCTGGCTCATGGACGAGCGCCTGGGCGAGCTTGGCCTTCTGGCGCATTCCATTGGAATAGGTTCCCAAGGGGCGATTCCGGGCCTCCGGGGCTAACCGCACTGCGTCGAGCGCCGCCGCTGCGCGCGCGTGTGCGGCGGCGCTCGCAAACCCGGAAAGCTCCGCCAAACCGGTCACCCAGGTGAGGGCCGGCATTCGCCCAGGCCCCCCCTCTCCTTCCGGGGCATATCCAACACGCGCCAGAATCTTGCGGTCGTTCCATGGAGAGACGCCCCAGAGGGAGACTTCTCCTTGGTTGGGTGCCAGTTGGCCGGTGAGGAGCCTGAATAGGGTCGATTTCCCGGAACCGTTGGGCCCCACCACGGCTGTGATCCCTGGCGCGAACTCGATCGACAGGTCCTGGACTCCTAGGACTTCCCCGTACCATTTCGAGAGGTTGATGGCGCGGGGGATGTTCATCGGGAGGCCCTGCACAGATTCCTCCAGAAAAGCGCTCCAGATCCGGCGGCGAAAAGGAAGGCGGCCGCCGCTGTTTGCCAAAAAGGATTTTTGGAGCCAAAAAGCGGCATGTCCCCTAGACGTCCCATCTGTCCAGAGATAGGATCGGCGACCCATTCATGGCGAAAAAGTGCGTTAAGGCGGGACAATTCTTGATTTATTCCAGTTAAATAGCAGTTAAAATCGTTTAAAATAGAACAAATTGATATTAAATTATATGAATTTGCTATTTTAATATCTGAAGGATAGATTGAAATAATAGAATTTACAAAACTTATAGATATCTCAACACCGAGTGTTATAAAAATAAGGAAACTCGTGAACGTCCAGAACGTTTTGCACGATGATCCGATGGCTAGAAGGACGTATGTCGAGACTGTCGATAAAATCATGTAAATAGTAAATATTCTAGGTATTAAATAAATAGTTAATCTAATATAAGTGTTAGTTGGCATAAAATAGATGCTTGATAAATACATTAAAATGGATGGAAGAAGAAAAGCCATACCAAAGAGGGTGAAGATGATACCGGCTTTCCCCAGCGCGTAATCTAAACCGCTCACGGGGCGCGAGAAATACAGTGAAAGTGATCGACTCCGAATGTCCGGTGTGACGAGGAAGGGGCCGACGGCCAGGGCCAGAAACAGCAGGACCCAACTTTCAAGCCAGACGAACTGGTAAAAAGAAACCCTCCAAAATAAAGGGAGGAGTTCCTCAAGTTGCTTTCCAACAATATCTTGTGTTGATACGCGACCCAGAAGTTGGGAGAATAACTTTACGGTGTCGATCGGCAATGCCGGACGCGGCACCAGCTTGCTACGGATCTGTTCATCCTGTGTGATGGAGCGCTCCGCCACGATTGTCCCCATGGCGAAAAAACCGACGCCGAAGAGGAGCGCAGGCGTCCACGCCACAAACAGCAGAATGATGACGATTTTTTTACGGAGGAATCGTTGGAGGCCGATCTGTGTGATCGCCCATGGGGCCTGCCATCCTGCTGGTGGCAATGTCATCTGGGGCGAGAGAGGAATTGGGGGAGGATATCCACAAGAGATGGCGTGATTCTGGAAAGCCTTCGTATGCCAATTTTTCTTTTATTGAATTCAAAAACTATTTTCGTGCAGTCATTATCTCCCATCATGAATAAAAATGTGTCATTGTCGATCTCTGGCGTAATTCCGATTGATCTCATGGCAGCGGTTGCTTTTTCCATCTCTCCAATCGGTTGAAGTTCCCACTGATCAGACCGCTTGAGGAGATCTGGAAGGTCGATTTGGGCTTTCAGACGTCCCTCCACGAGGAGGATGGCCCGATCACAGAGTTTTTCGATATCGCCCAGTTCATGGGTTGAGATCAAAATTGACGTCCCCTGTTTTTGGAGGCGTCCCGCCCATTCGGTGAATGCCGTACGTGCCTGAGGATCTAAAAAGCGCGAGGGCTCGTCTAGAATCAAGAGCTCGGGAGTGTGCACCAGGCCCTGAGCCAACCGCACCTTTTGGCGCATTCCCATCGAGAGGGTTTCCATCAAACGGTATCGTTCTTCTTCAAGCCCCGCCTCGTCGAGGAGCCGATGAGCTCGTTTCAAGGCGTCGCTCGCAGCCAGGCCGCTCAGGCGCCCCGCGAACTGGACTGCCCCCACAGCGGAGAGCCCTTCCCAATAGGCATCGTCCTCTGGGACGAACCCGACCCGCGCGCGCACCCGCTTGGCATCCTTCGCAGGATCCAAGCCGAAAAGGCGGACCTCTCCCCGATCGGGGTGCGCCAAACCCATGAGGATCCGGATCAAGGTCGTCTTGCCAGCGCCATTGGGGCCCACAAGCCCCAAGCTCCCAGGGAGCGCCGACAGGGTCACATCGGCGAGCGCCGTAACCTTGCCATACGATTTTGAAAGTGATTGTGTACTGATGAGCGGGGCCATCGCGCCGTCACGCGTTCATTTCGCACTGCAGCCGCAGGGGGTCTTGCGGCACCTGGGGCACCCCCGGGCATATTTCTGGACCGCCTCCTCGAGATCGATCCCGTGGAGGCTCGCCAGCGTCGCGAGCCACGCCAGGCAGTCGGCAAACTCCTCCCGGCGGGCCGCCGTGTCCTGGCGGCCAATGGCGCGGGCGAGCTCCCCCACCTCCTCGACAAACCAGACGAACGTCCCGGCGCTCCCCCGGGCCCGGTCCCGCGTCATGTAAATCGCCTCGATCTTTTTCTGGAATTCCGAAAGGCGCATGCGCGGACACTCTGACTTTTTTGGATGGTCCCTTCAAGCTGGAACTGGTCTTTGGTTTTAGGATAGACTCTGAGTGTTTCACGTGGAACAACGAGGAGAGTCGCAAGGCGCTTAATCGGGAGGAATGTTCCACGTGGAACATAGGCCATGGGGAAAGTCTTTGGGGGCGCGCTGGGTCCTTCTCTGGGCGATCGGGGGGATCCCGCTCACCTACATGGCCTGTTCAAAAAGATTGAGTGATACACAAATAATTGAAAATAAACAATTTATATCATCAATGAGGTGTGGGGAATGCCATTCCTCAATCTATGACGAATGGTTCCAGAGCGCTCACGCCCATGCCTGGCAGAACCCCCACATCCGGGCCGCCAGCCTGGATTTTACGCTCGTTCAATGTCGGGTTTGCCACAGCGCCGAGCCGATTCTGCTCACCGGGCCGGGGGCGCTTCCGGTCTTTCGCCCCCATCACGAGGAGGAATCGATCGGATGTCTCACGTGCCACGGTTTAGAGAGGGGCGTGGCGGCCGCGCGCGCGGGGGCCGACCGGAGCGCCTTCTGCCGCCCCCGACAGGATCCCCGGATCGCCTCGGTGGAGCTGTGCGGCTCCTGCCACAACGTCACGCACTTTGTCGTGGACGAATGGCGCGACAGCCCCTTCGCCCGGCGAGGGATCGATTGCGCCTCCTGCCATATGCCCGAGGTGCTGCGCCCGGCGATCGACGGGCGGGCGGCACTCCCCGGACACAGCCACCTGTTTCCGGGCCACCGGGATAAAATGTTCCTGAAATCGGCGATCGCCTGGGAGGCGCGTTTTGACAAGGGGCCCCCGGCGCGCCTGGAGGTGGCGGTTGAGAACCGGGCCGGGCACAACTTTCCGGGGGAGTTCCCGGACCGGGAATTTCACATTGTCGCAGAGTTCGCACTACCTGGGGACGACGTCCACGTATCGCGAACGATCCTAAAGCCCCCGCCGCGTTCGGCGCGGTCGCTTTCCCGCGCCGAACGGGCAGAGCTCGACAACCGCCTGAGGCCCGCGGAACGCCGCCCTTTTTTCTTCGATATTCCAGCCTTTGCCGCTGGCGTACGGGTTAGATTGATCTACAAGCGGTTTCCCACCCTTTACGACGGGGAGGGAGATCTTCTGGGGGAATGGCATGGCGCCGTCGCGGCGGGAAGATAACAGGGGCGACCGAGCAATCGTTTGGCTCGCGGCCGGTTTGTTTTTCGCCCTCCCCGCCTGGGCCGACTTCTATCACAGCCCGCTTCTGGCGGTGAAGGATCCCTACACGGCGGTGCAGGAGTCGACCCGCGAGTACCGCGTTGAGATCGCTCCCCAGAAGTATCCCGTGGGGGGGGAGGGGGAGGACACGGAGTTGACCCTCAAGCGTTCGCGCCTGGCCCGCCTGAAGAAGGCGCGCGATACGCTCTTTTTGAAATTGAAGGAATTCCTACGCCGCGATGCGACGGGCACCGTGCAATCCCCTGAGGAGGGGGCGCGGAACTGGCAGCCGTCGGGGATCTATCTGGGACGGTTCCCCTTGAAGGGGGTCTGGGAGATTCAAGCCGAGCGGTATGAGGAGATGCGCGCGTGGCTTGAGAAATTCCCGTTCCCGGCCCCGGAGGCTCCGATCGAGGCGGTCGACGCAGTTCCTGATGGGCGGATCGACGATTTGGAGAAGGCGGTCGAGGTCTTTCCTGAGGTTGCGAAGGCACATTTTTATCAGAAGAGCCTGGCTGGATACCTGATACTGGCGGAAAATCTGGTGTTTTTGGACGCTGGGAACATCAACGCTCGAGAATTCCCGAATTTCAGGGCCTGGCGCGACGAGATCCCGGGCGTCCTCCAGAAGATTCGGAAGGTTTTTGAGGAGGGGGGGATCGCCGGAGCTGAGGCCTCGGTCCGGACGCTCGTCTTCTTGTGGACCTCCTGCCCGGAGGTCGAACAGCAACATCGGATCAAGGCGCGCAGTGAGGTTTTCGACGACCTGGAAAAAATCCTTAAGAAGATCGGGCCCCAAGGAGGGTTGCCGCCTCTTCTAGGGGCTCTTCCAATGGTGGATGGAGACATCCGAAAGAAGCTGATCAAGGTGATCAAAATGATCGACAAGCGTAGTCCCCCCAAGAAAAAAGATGAAAGGGGGGACATCGACCTTGAGGCGTGGATCGCCTGGTATGAAGAGCGGTGGGGACCCTGGCCCGCGCGGCCAGTCGCGGTCCCGGATC
Source organism: Planctomycetales bacterium (assembly GCA_005239795.1). Lineage (GTDB taxonomy): Bacteria > Planctomycetota > SBBH01 > SBBH01 > SBBH01 > SBBH01. The sequence goes on along the minus strand of SBBH01000126.1, from coordinate 2,431 downwards.
TCTCGGATGTCGTTCTGCGGGACGTTCCTGAGGGGCAATAGCTGTCAAACGTCGAGCGGGCGGCTTGCCGGGGGGGGCGCCTCTTGGCAGCCAGTCTTATGGGCGGTCCCCCAACAGGGCTCGGCCGATCCGCACCAGGGTGGCCCCTTCCTCGATGGCGATCTCAAAATCGTCCGACATCCCCATGGAAAGTTCCGCGAGGTTGTGCCGGCGGGCGAGTTCCCGGAGTCCGGCGAAGATCCGCCGCAAGGCTGCCTCGTCCGCTCCCGCAGAGGCCATGGTCATGAGTCCCTCAAGGCAGAGATGCGGCAAGGCCGCCGCTCCCTCCAAAAGAGGAGGGAGCTCTTCCGGCGCGAGGCCGTGCTTGGCGGGATCGCCGGACATGTTCACCTCCACGAGGCAGGACAAGGTCGCCCCTTGGGCGGCGCAGACCCGTTCGAGCGTCTGGGCCAGCGCGAGGGTGTCGAGCGAGTGGATCCAGGTGAAGCGGCCCGGGATCGATTTCGCCTTGTTGCGCTGGAGGTGGCCGATGAAATGCCACTCAGCCGCCAGATCCGAAAGCGCCGCGATCTTAAGTGTGGCCTCCTGGACGCGGTTTTCCCCGAACGCGCGGCACCCCGCGCCCCAGAGCGCCCGCAGGCGCTCTGGGGGGGCGGTCTTCGTGGCCGCAATGAGCTTGACGCTTCCGGGGGGCCGTCCTACGCGCGCGGCCGCCTCGGCGATCCGTTCGGTGAGGCGCGCGAGGTGCTCAAAAGTAGGGGCGGCGCTTTCCATGGGGCGGATCGTACGCTTCTTTCGGCCGGGCGGACAAGGGGGGGAGGCTTGATGGGCGCCTCTTTTTGACAAGTACTTGACAAAAACGGGGGAAGGAAGTAGAGTGCCGCCGTGAGCCCTTCCGATGGGGAAATCCGCAGGGTGCGCTTTCGCGGCGGACAAGCCCCCTTAGGGTACCGCCGCGATCGGACGGGGCGTCTTCGTCCGGTCCCGCGCGAGGCGGCCCTGGTGCGGCTTCTCTTCAGGGACTATCTGCGTCTCTCGAGCCTGGGAGCCCTGGCGAATTCCTTGAAGCGTCAGCGCCTGGCCCATCGGGGGCAGCCCTGGTCGCGTCAGGCCCTGCTTTGGATTTTGCGTAACGATGTCTACCGGGGCGTCCTTCGAAAGGGGGGCGCCGCGTCTCCGATCCCGGGGGCGCATCCGGCCATCGTTTCCAGCGCTGCATTCATGCGCGTCCAAAGGGTGCTCGAGTCGCGCCGGCGCAGTCCCGGCTGGTCGGCACAGGACAAACAGGACCAAGGGGTTTCGGGGGAAAGGAGGGTCGATGCGCTCACTCTGGCCGCGCTTTTTAAGAAAAAAGCGGCGGCGCTCGCGTAAGGCCGCGCGTAGCAGCCAAAACGCCCTCTCGGTCGCGCTGTTTACCGGGCTCTGCCTTCTGGCGACGGTCGGATGGCTCGCTGCTCAAGTGCATACCCTGCGCCGCGAGCTCGGGGCCCTGCACCACACGGAAGGCCCGGCCGGGTCGGCTCAAGATCGAGGGACGATCGTGGCCGAAATGGTCCACAAGGCCGCCATGACACAGGAATCTGTCGCCCGGCACGCCTCGGCGATCGACGCGTTGCGCGCGGCGATCCAGAACGATCCGACGGTCCTGGTGGACCGGATGATCCTGCCGACGGTGAGGCTCGATCTGGCGGAAAGCAGCGGGAGCGGCACGGTCATCCATGTGCGTCCCTTCCGCCCGGCTCCAGAAGCGCCCGGCCCGTCCGAAACGCTGGCCCGCGTGGAGTGGGAGGTCTTCGCTCTGACGGCCTACCATGTGATCCAGGAGGCGCTCGAGGCTGAAGGGGGAGCCATGACGGTGTCTGTCGAGTTTTTCGACCGGACGGGCGAGGTCTGCCAGAAGGCCCAGGCGGAGATCTACCGGCACGATGAAGCACGGGACCTCGCGCTTTTGCGCATGGTTTTGGCAGATGAGCCCCCCGCCTGCGCGGTCCTGGCCAGCCGTCCGGCCCTCGGGCGCATTCGGACCTTCAATCCCGTCTATACGGTGGGGTGTCCCCTGGGCCTGGCGCCGCTCCCCTCCAAGGGAGAGATCACCAACACCAACCGGAAGATCGACGGGCAGATCTTTTGGATGACCGATGCCCAGATGATTTTCGGAAACTCCGGAGGCGGGATCTATGATGCCCGCAACCAGGAGATGATTGGGGTTTCAAGCCGTGTCTGCGCCTACGGGCGGGTCCTTCCAGCGGCCGTGCCGCATCTGGGCGTCATGGTCTCGATGGGGACCGTCCTCGACTGGTTTGAGGAAAAGAACTTGGCGTTCTTGGCCGGCGCGGCCGAGGTGGACCCGGCGGTCCTGCCGGCCGGCGCAAAAGAGCGCACGAAGTAAACTCGAGCCTTCTGTGCGCCTCAGCACTCAGCACTCAGCACT
>SBBH01000022.1 GCA_005239795.1 Planctomycetales bacterium | reverse complement strand
TCCGCTTCTGGCTCATCCCTTCTCCTCCCGTCTCCTGGACCCAGATCTTGCCACAATTCTTGGCTTACCGACCTGTCCAAAAAACGGGGGGAACTTCACGCCAAAAACAATAAGCGGTGCTTTAGATTCGAACAGAGGCTTTGTGTGAGTCTGTGCCAGGGCGTGCTTCCTCCGACTGAGCGCCAGCGGCGTGGTAATCCTGGAGCGCCTTGGGCGAGAGCCCCTGCCGGGCGGTTGACTCGATCCCGTTCACCGCGGCGGCGGCGCCCGACATCGTCGTGATGCAGACGACGCCGTGCGAGACGGCCGCCGATCGGATCACCGCCTCGTCGGCACGCGGGTCCTTGCCGCTCGGGGTGTTGATGATGAGGCGGATCTGGCTGTTTTTGATGAGGTCGCGAATGTTCGGGCGCCCCTCGGAAAGCTTGTTGACCCGCTCCACCTGGATCCCGCTGCGCTTCAAGACCCGATAGGTCCCATCGGTGGCGATGAGTTCAAACCCCAGGGTCTCGAGTCTCTTGGCAATCGGGATCACGGAGCGCTTGTCGGCGTCCTTGACCGATAGGAACACGCGGCCGGAAGGGGGCAGCCGTCCGCCCCCTCCTTGTTTGGCCTTGGCGAGAGCGCACCCCAGGTCGAAATCGATTCCCATCACCTCGCCGGTCGACTTCATCTCGGGGCCGAGCAGGATGTCGACGCCCGGAAACCGCGTGAACGGGAAGACCGGCTCCTTCACCGAGAAATGCGCCGGCGCAGGCTCCTCGGTGAACCCCAGCTCCGCCAGGGTCTTCCCAACCATGACCTTCGCCGCGATTTTCGCCAAGGGGACACCTGTCGCCTTGCTGACGAACGGAACCGTCCGCGAGGCGCGGGGGTTCACCTCCAACACATAGACCCGCTCGTTCTTGACCGCAAACTGGATGTTCATGAGCCCCTTGACGTGAAGGCGCACCGCCAGCGCGTGCGCGGCGGCACGGATGTCGCCGACGATCTTGTCCGAGAGCGAATAGGGGGGCAAGACACAGCAGGAGTCTCCCGAGTGGATCCCCGCCTCTTCGATGTGCTCCATGATCCCGCCGATGACGGAGAGTTGGCCGTCCGCTACGACATCCACATCGACTTCAATCGCATCCTCCAGGAATTTATCGACCAGGACCGGGTGCTCCGGTGCCACGTCAAACGCCTCTTTCACGAACCGCTCGAGGTCCTTCTCGTCATAGACGATCTGCATCGCCCGCCCGCCCAAAACGTAGGAAGGGCGCACCAGTACCGGATATCCCAGGGCCGTGGCGACCTGGCGCGCCTCCGAAAGCGAGCGCGCGATTCCGTTTTCAGGCTGCAAGAGTTTTAGCTCCCGGACCACCTGCTGAAACTTGTCGCGGTCCTCCGCGGTGTCGATATCGGCGACTGATGTCCCGATCACCGTCACGCCGCCCGCCTCGAGCGCCTTCACGATGTTGAGGGGCGTCTGCCCTCCGAACTGCACGATCGCCCCCTGGGGGGCTAGCTCCTCCCAGATGTTGAGGACGTCCTCGACGGTGACCGGCTCGAAAAAGAGATCGTCCGAGGTGTCGTAGTCGGTCGAGACCGTCTCGGGGTTGGAGTTGATCATGATTGTCTCGTACCCGAGCTCGCGGAGCGCAAAGGCGGCATGCACGCAGCAGTAGTCAAACTCGATCCCCTGGCCGATCCGGTTGGGGCCGCCCCCCAGGATCATGATCTTGGGGCGGCCGGTCTTCCGGATCTCGTTCTCCTGCTCGTAGGTGGAGTAGTAATAGGGAGTTTTCGCCTCGAACTCCGCCGCGCAGGTGTCGACCAGCTTGTAGACGGGCTTCACTCCCTTCTGGAGACGGGTCTTCCGCACGGTCTTCTCATCGGTCTTCCAGAGAACCGCCAGCTGGGCGTCCGAGAACCCGAAGGTTTTCGCCTTCCGGATCGCCGCGGCATCGGCCACCTCAAGGGAGCCGAGGCGCGCGAGTTTTTCCTCCTGGTCGACGATCTCGCGAATTTGCCCCAAAAACCACGGGTCGATCTTCGTCAGCTCATAGATTTCTTTGATGTCGATCCCGGATTTCATGGCGTAGCGGATGTAGAGGAGGCGTTCGGCGTTGGGGCGTTTCAAGAAGTCATGAATCTCTTTTTCTAAAGGGGGATGAGCGCCCCAAAAGCGGTCCTTGCGGTCCAGGCCCAATCCAGCGCGTGTTGTCTCCATCGACCGCATCGCCTTCTGCAGGGCCTCCTTGAACGTGCGGCCGATCGACATCACCTCGCCGACCGACTTCATCTGTGTGGTGAGCGTGGAATCGGCCAGGGGGAATTTTTCGAACGTGAAGCGGGGGATTTTCACCACGCAGTAGTCGATCGTCGGCTCGAAGCACGCGGGCGTGGTCTTGGTGATGTCGTTCGGGATCTCGTCCAAGGTGTAGCCGACGGCGAGCTTGGCCGCAAATTTCGCGATCGGGAAACCGGTTGCCTTCGACGCCAAGGCCGAACTGCGCGAGACGCGCGGGTTGATCTCGATTGCCACCATCCGGCCGTTTTCGGGGTTCACGGCGAACTGGACGTTCGAGCCCCCCGTCGCGACGCCGATCTCGCGGATGATCTTGATCGCGGCGTCCCTTAAGACCTGGTACTCCTTGTCGGTCAGGGTCTGGGCCGGGGCGACCGTGATCGAGTCTCCCGTATGGACGCCCAGCGGGTCGAAGTTCTCGATCGAGCAGATGATCACCACGTTGTCGGCGTGGTCGCGCATGACCTCGAGCTCAAACTCCTTCCATCCGGCGATCGACTCCTCGATCAAAATCTCGTGGATCATGGAAAGCTCAAGCCCTCTGCGCGCGATGGTCTCGAACTCCTCGATGTTGTAGGCGATCCCGCCGCCGGCGCCCCCTAAGGTGTAGGCGGGGCGGATCACGCAGGGGAGCCCCACCTCCTCGACGACGGTGCGGGCTTCCTCGATCGAACGCGCCAGGCCGCTTTCAGGAACGGCGACCCCTATTTTGTTCATGCACGCGCGGAAAAGCTCGCGGTCCTCCGCCCGGTCGATCGCCTCCTCGGAGGCACCGATCATTTCCACATTGAATTTTTTCAAAATTCCGTCCCGGGCGAGTTTGACGGCCACGTTCAGGGCGGTCTGGCCCCCCAGGGTCGGCAGGATCGCGTCGGGCCGCTCGATCTCGATGATCTTGGCGACCGTCTCGGCGTCCACCGGCTCCACGTAGGTGCGGTCCGCGAACTGCGGATCGGTCATGATGGTGGCGGGGTTCGAGTTCACCAGGATGACGGTGTACCCTTCCTCGTGCAGGGCCTTGCAGGCCTGCGTTCCCGAATAGTCAAATTCACACGCCTGGCCGATCACAATGGGACCAGCTCCGATGAGAAGGATTTTTTCGATATCGGTGCGCTTGGGCATTTCTTGCCTTCAATTGACCCGCCTACGCGCCTATGGCGCTCCGGCGGATTGCCTTTTGCCATGCGACCTTACGGTCGCGCAAAAGGCAAAAAAAAGGGCCCGGCCGTCATCGGCGGGACCCCTAAAAGAAGCCCTTAAAAAAACGATCCTATCAGAAAAGCATCGAGCAGATCAACTCATTACTCGATCCCTAGCCACGTCCGATTACTGCGATTCTGTAATACTTCTTATGATGTCTCTCCTTACTGACAGGATATGTAGAGGAATCTGGCCGCCGGCCGCCACCCGAAGCTCAATTTCGCGAATATGGTTTATAACCCCACCAGGTCCAACTAACAGAGAGGCGATTTTGCGGCTGAGATCGGTCCAACGACGCGCCGCCTTTTCAAACTCTACTGCCGTCGAGAAGTTCCTCATTGCCTCGGAAGCTGCTGCGCGCTCGGCCAGCAACTTTCGAAAAGTGTCCTCGTATCCACTGTTGTTGTGGACAACACAGACGCCATGCAAGACATAGGTCCGCGTCTTCGCCACCTTAAGGTTGTACACCGTTTGAGCGCTCACGTTCTTCCGTGAGATAACGGTGACAAGACTGGACTGGACGGCCGGCTCGGCTCGGCCAATAGGAGATGAGCGCTGCCGATATCATGGACCCGCCGCAGGCACGTTCTGGTGTTCTCTTCGATGCGAAGTTTTTCCGCTTGAGACAGCAGTTGAGATTCCGATGGGACTTCGTATTTTCCGATCGCTTTGTCGATCTCAGAAAGACGTTTCTCCGCGCGGGAGGGGGTCGCCGGGAAAGAGTGGGAGGATTCGTGATTCTCTAGGATTTTGGAGGAGGTCACGAGGGGGCTCGCATCGGCACGCGCAGTGAGGGTTTGACCGGCCCTCACCGGCACGGTTTTTTCGCCGTTCTCGAGTGAAACCCATCCGGATAGGACGCTCACGGCCAGAATCGCTCCCGCTCCCGTTTTTTGCGTGCGCGTCATCTTGTCCTCCTTTTTATCCTTTTCTTCGTTAAGCGATGCGGTGAAAACCGTTCCCTGGTCCACGACCCGTCCGAGAGGCGTTTCGATCCAGAAAGCCCCGGGTCGGTTTTGGACGATGCACGTCACGGCGCCGCGCCGCAGGAAAAACGCCTCTCCCCGGCTTGGCCCTGGCCCCAGGGTGATTTCAGAGGGAAGAGATCCCCCCACGTGGACGCGGCTTCCATCCCCGAACGAGATTTCCAGAGACCCCCTCGCGGAGATTTCAAGCGATTCTCCTGTCCGGAGAGGGCGGCCTGCGGGAATCCCCGGTTCCTGTGAGGAAACAACCCTGGCAACGACCGGAGGAGAGGGCTCCATCAACCACCATGTCGCGGCGGCCGAGATCAGGAAAACCGCCGCCACAAGTGGCGCCTGCTGGAATTTCCTAATCGAAGCCCGGGCGGCTAGATCGGGAGGCAAGGGGACCGCCGGGAGAGGACGCAGATGGCCGAGCTGGGTTTCTATATCCCGAAAATCGTCGGTCATAGATTTTTGTTCAGCCGCGCGCGGAGCTGCTCCAAGGCGGCGTAGTAGCGGCTTTCCAGGGTTTTCGGAGACATGCTTGTCACTTTCCCCATTTGGAGAAATGTGAGCCTTCCGTAGATTTTCAGGGTGACCGCCTCTCGCTCTGGCTCGGGAAGCTCTGCGACCGCCTGCGCCAATCTTTCCAGCGTTTCAGGAGGCTCCGGCGCCTCCGCCGCCGGCTCGAGCCAGGGGGTCGGGGAGAGGGGTTTGGCAAAGCGCCGCCAGTGAGTATGCCGCCTTCGGACGCACAGGGCGGAAAGGCGCACCGCTCCGAAGAGATATCTTTTGATGTCCTGGGAAGCCGCGAATCTCTCCGGACTTCTCAAGATTTCGCAGAAAGTTTCCTGCACCGCTTCCTCCGCGAGTTCCCGATATCGCGCAATCGCTTGGGCATAGATCGTGAGTCCGTCGGCGTGGCGTCTGTAGAGTTTCCCTAAAACCCCCGGATCACGGCGCGTCAGCGCCGCGGCCAAAACCGTATCGGTTGGCAAGGGAGCTTCCATGCGGAGCATCTCATCGTAACCCCGTTTGGCAGAGGGGGGACTCCTTAAAAAATCTGGGCGCCTCCCGAATTTTTACCGCGCTGTCAGCCTGCAGCACGCGCCAAAAACGCAGTCGCCTTGATTCCCCGCCGGAGGGGCGGATACGATCGGCGCCCCTTGATCATCGGCATCCCCAAAGAATGCGCTTCTGGAGAGACCCGCGTGGCCGCGGCGCCGGCCGCCTTGGGCCCCCTGCAGAAGGCGGGGCATGAAATCCGGATCGAGGCTGGTGCGGGCGAGCGGGCCGGATTTTCCGACGGCGCCTACGCGGCCAAGGGGGCGAAGATCATCGGTGAGCGCCGTGAACTTTTCGAGCGCGCCGAGGCTCTTCTTCATGTGCGGGGCCCTTTGGCGAGTCTCCCGGAGGGAAAAGAGGACCTGGCGTTCATCCGAAAAGGCCAGATCCTCGTCGGGTTCGAGGAGCCGTACGCCGCCCGAGACGATCTTTCGGCGCTGGCCGCGACGGGAGCGAGCGTCTTCGCTCTGGAACTTCTGCCGCGCACGTCGCGCGCCCAGTCGATGGACGCCCTCTCGTCCATGGCCATGATCGCCGGCTACAAAGCCGCCCTGCTTGCGGCGAGCCATCTTCCCAAAGTCTTTCCCATGATGGTGACAGCGGGAGGGACGCTGGCCGCCTCAAAGGTTCTCATCATTGGTGCCGGCGTGGCCGGGCTTTCTGCGATTGCCACCTGCCGGCGCCTGGGGGCCGTGGTCTCGGCCTACGACCTGCGTGCCGAGGTCAAGGAAGAGATTCAAAGTCTGGGGGCGCGTTTTGTCGATCTGGGGATCGGGCCGCCCCCGACCGCGGGCCAGGGGGGATATGCCGCGGCGCAAAGCGAGGAGTATTACAAGAAACAGCGCGAGGCGCTGGCGAAAGCGGTCGCCGAGCAGGAGATCGTCATCACCACAGCCGCCATTCCGGGACGCACATCCCCTCTTCTTGTGACGGCGGACGCGGTCCGGGGGATGGCCGCGGGTTCTGTCATCGTGGATCTGGTGGCCGAACGCGGCGGCAACTGCGAACTGGCCCGGGTTGGCGAAACGGTCCATGCGGGCGGAGTCACAATCCTCGCCCCCGTGAACCTCCCGGCGACCGCTGCGAACCATGCGAGCTTGCTTTTCGCCAAAAATGCCGCAGCCCTCTTTTTGCACCTGACAAAAGACGGAAAAGCCGTCTTTGACCTCGCGGACGACATCGTAAAAGGAACCCTGCTGGCCCGCGACGGCCAGGTCGTCCATGAACGGATCCTAAGGGGCCGTGCGGAATAACTTCATGATCGCGCTCGTTGGGAAAGTGATCGTACCCGGACAGGAGTCGATCATCCCTGTGCAGGGGCCCCCCGATTATGGGTCGATGCTTTTTGTCCTGATGCTTTCGACTTTTATCGGTCTCGGGGTAATCCTGCGCGTCTCGAGGCTTCTCCACACGCCGCTCATGTCGCTCACAAATGCCATTTCGGCGATCGCGGTGGTGGGGTCGATCCTGGTGGCCGGCGGCGACTATCCCTTCGAGATCCGGATGCTCGGCGTGGTGGCCCTGGCGGCCTCGGTCACGAATATCGTGAGCGGGTTTTTGATCACCGACCGGATGCTCAAGATGTTCAAGAAGGACCGCCCGGGCGGCGGCCCGCCGGCATGATCCCCGCGGCGATTCAACTATCCTACCTCGCGGCGACGGCGCTTTTTGTCCTGTCGCTCCACTGGATGAACGCCCCCCAGACCGCCCGGCGCGGCGTCTTTGCCGGGGCCGGCGCGATGGGGATCGCGATCGTGGCCGCCTGGATCCAGCCGGCGGTCATCCACCACGGCTGGATCGTGCTCGCGATCGCGGTGGGAGTCCTTGTGGGGATTCCCCTTTCGCGCGTCCCCCTGACGGCGGTCCCCCAGCGGAC
>SBBH01000230.1 GCA_005239795.1 Planctomycetales bacterium | reverse complement strand
GGATACCTGCCGTGGGGGAATCTCTTACGGCTTGTCCCCTTTCTTGCCGGCGCGGCGGCCGTGATCACTTTTGCCCGGAAAAAAACGATCCTTGCCGGTGTTTTTTTCGTGGTTGGATTCGCGTTGACTCTCATGGTGGATCTTGTGAACCCTTGCGGCCTGCCGGCGCGTCGGGACCCCGTGGATCGGCTGGCTTGCGCCAGATTAAAGGAGGAATTTAATTCATCTCGATACCGCCTTTGTGGCTTTGACGGCGCCCTGTTTCCCAATGACGGCTCTTTATTGCACCTGGGCGATGTTCACCAGATCACGGCGATCTGCCCCGCCCTTTACCAGCATTATTATTCGCACCACTTGTCGCTTTGCCCCTACCGGGATAGCAATTACACGCTCTGGTTCACGGGGATTTCGGATTCTCCGAAGCATCCCGGCAGACGCTCTAATTTCGAGATTCGCTACCGGCTTCCATTTTATTCTGCGATCAGCGTCCGAGATGTTTTGGTCCCCTCTTCTGCGGAGCTCGAACGCCTTCCAGAGCTCGCCCAGGTCAGCGAGGGGGGCCTGCTCCGGCGATCCGCCGAGGGGAGCGTGGCGCACTATGTGAACCCCGCGGCGCTCCCGCGGGCCCATGTCGTGCGCCGGACCCGCACCGCCGGCTCATGGCAGGAAGCGCAGGCGCTTGTGGGGGAGAAGGGGTTTGACCTGGCTCATGAGGCTGTCGTGGAGGACCCTCTCCATTTCAGAGAGGCCGCGGCGGGGGAAGGGGAGCCCTCTGTCGAATTCGAACTCGATCGACCGAACCGCGTGGTTTTGCAGGCGGAAACGCCGCGGGAGGGGCTCCTCGTGCTGACGGATCTTTACTACCCCGGCTGGCAGGCCACAGTCGACGGCTTGGCCTGTCCCATCCAGCGCGTGAACGGACTCGTTCGAGGGGTCCGTCTTCCCCCCGGGAGGCACCGCGTTGAGTTCTCATACGCGCCCGACAGTTTTCGTTGGGGATGCATATTCGCCCTGTCGGCGGCCCTCGTCTGTCTTGTCGGCCTGCGCAGACGGCCCGCGATATGCGAAATGGTGCGCCCTGAGGGGCTCGAACCCCCGACCCGCTGATTAAGAGTCAGCTGCTCTACCGGCTGAGCTAAGGGCGCTAAGGGCTTGAGGAAAAAAGTCCCCGGAGGGGGACTGGCGCCTTTCGGCGCACGGCGGCCTTGCCGCCGTTTTTTTCCTCAAGCCCTAAGGAAAGCGGACAACACCGGCAGTCTAGGGGGATGGCTTGGGTCGGTCCAGTGAAACCGGCGGGGAACCCCCCTCGACAAAATCAGGGGGGACCAGTCTAATACCCCGCATGCAAGCCTCCTCCCGGACCCGCCGCGCCGCGCGGGCGGAAAAATCCCTCACGCGCGAGAGCTACACACACCTGGCCGAATCCCTCGTCGACCAGATCGGCCTCGAGATCTTGGCGATCGACGGGGAGGCGCACATTACGCTCGTCAACAAGAAAGCGGCGCGGCGCCTGGCGGATCCTTCCGCGGCGCTGGGAAAATCACTTTTCGAGATCTTCCCGTTCTTTGCCAAGAAGGAGCCGGTCGACTGGAGGCATGTGATCACGCAGAATCTTCTCAAGGAAGGGCGCTCGCTCGAGGTGCGGGACCACGCGATCGGAGGGCGCCATTACGACATCCGCGCGTTTCCCCTGGCGGTCGGGAAACGCCGCGAAGGGGCGGCCCTGACCTTGGACGACGTCACCGACAAGATCGAGCGCGAGGAGGCGCTTGTCCGCCAGGCCAGGACCGCGAGCCTCGCAAACCTCGGCGCCTCGATCGCCCATGAGATCCGCAATCCCTTGAATTCGATCGCCCTCAACATCCAGCTCCTGAAGGAAGACCTCGCCAAGGCCGGCACCGATCCCCGTCCCGACACCGTCCACCGGACGATCGACACGACCCTCCACGGGATCGAACGCCTCAACAAGATCATCAAGGAATTCCTGCAGTTCTCGCGCCCCCCTCAAGTGGTCTTGAAAATCGACGACCCGAACCGCGCGGTCCTCTCGGCCCTCCAGCTCCTCGAGGGCCAGATCCGGAAGGCCAATGTCGACGTGACCGTGGCCTTGGCGCCGGTTCCGAAGATCCTGATAGACGCCGAGAGGCTTTCCGAGGCGATTTACAACATCGCCTTGAACGCCATCCAGGCGATGGAGCGCTCGGGCTCGGCGTCCCGGCGCGTCATGGGCGTGACAAGCGCCCTGGAGGACGGGGCGGTGATGATCCGCATACGCGACTCGGGGCCAGGAATCCCGCCGGAGCACCTGGGGCGCCTTTTCGACCTCTTTTTCACGACGCGGGAAGGGGGGACGGGTCTCGGCCTCCCTTACGCCGACGGCGTGGTGAAGGCTCATCAGGGAAGGGTCCACGTCGAAAGCCGCCCCGGGGAGGGGGCGGTTTTCACGATCGCAATCCCCGCCTCGATCCGCATGAGCCGGGACGCCACGACATGAAGACGATCCTTCTTGTCGAGGATGATGCCGACGCCCGCCCGACCTTGAAGCGGGCGCTCGAATCGCAGGGGTACGCGGTCCTGGCGGCCGCTGACGGATTGCAGGCGGTCGAGTTCTTGAAATCCCAGGAAATCGACCTTCTCTTGTGCGATCTGGTGCTCCCTGGCGGCGTCGACGGCATGCGGGTTTTCGAAACCTGCCGGAGGATTCAGCCGGATGCCATGGCGATCTTCATGACGGCGCACGGCACGGTCGAACTGGCCGTCAAGGCCATGAAAGAGGGAGCCTACGATTTCCTGGAAAAGCCCCTGAACCTCGACCGCCTGAGGACGCTCGCGGCCCGCGCGATCGAGAAAAAAGATCTCGTCGCCGAGAACCTGCGCCTGAAAAGCGCCCTTTCGGAGCAGTACGGCTTCGCGAACATGATCGGTTCGAGCCCGGTCATGCGCGAGCTCTTCCGCATGGTCCGGCAGGTCGCCCCCACCTCCGCTGCCATTTTGATCCTGGGGGAGAGCGGCACCGGCAAGGAGTTGATCGCCAACGCCATCCACTACAACAGCTCCCGGTCCGAGAACCCCTTCGTGAAGGTCAACTGCGGCGCCCTTCCCGAAACCCTTCTCGAAAGCGAGCTCTTCGGCCACATGCGGGGCGCCTTCACGGGAGCCGTCGCCGACCGCAAGGGGCGGTTCGAGCTCGCTGACGGTGGGACCTTGTTCTTAGACGAGATCGGCGATGTCGCCCCGCCGATCCAAATGAAGCTCTTGCGGGTCCTCCAGGAGGGGGAGTTCGAGCGCGTCGGCGGCACCCGCACGATCAAGGCCGACGTCCGGGTCATCACCGCCACGAACGCCGATCTCGAGAAGGCGGTGAAGGAGGGGCGGTTGCGCGAGGATTTTTATTACCGTATCAAGGGGGTGACGCTCCGGATTCCCCCCTTGCGCGACCGGCGCGAGGATATCCCGCTTCTAGCGGAGCATTTCGTCGCCAAGGCCTGCCGCGAAGCGAAACGCCCCGCCATGAAAATCGACCCGGCGGCGCTGGATTTTTTGAAGCGCTACCCCTGGCCGGGGAATGTCCGCCAGATGGAAAACGGCCTGCGGACAGCCGTCGTCCTGGCGCCTCCGGCCCAGAAGATTTTGACCGCCGAACTGCTTCCCGCGGATCTGCGCCCGGCGGCGCTCGATGCGGATCTCGTGACGGTCCCCGTCGGAATCTCCTTGGCGGCGCTCGAGCGGACGATGATCATAAGGACGCTCGAACGCGAGGAGGGGAACAAGACGAAGGCCGCGCGGGCCCTGGGGATCGGGGTCCGCACGCTTTACCGGAAGATGGACGAATACGAGATCCAGGAAGGGAAGGGATCATGAGGCGTCGGCTCTGGTTCGCCCTGGCGTTGGCGCTTTCAACGTGTGCGGGCGCCCGGGAGCCCAACGTCCTTCCAGAGGATCTCGCACGCGCGGTGGACGCCGCGATCGCAGACCTCGCGCGAGATGGGGGGGACGCCAGCGTCGAGGAAAGCACGCATTTTCTCCTCGAGCACGGAGACGTTGCGGGCGAGCCTTTGCGGCGCGCCAAGGCATCGGCCTCGGGGATCCATCTTGTCCGGATCGTCTCGATCCTGGAGGCGATGGAGGCCCAGCACCGTCAGCGCCGCGAGGAGAGGGAACATACCTTGCGCAACATCCTGTTCGCGGAACCGATGCTTCGGTTTTTGCTGGCGATGGTCTGGCTTATCGCGATTCTTGTCGTCGCGCGCGTTGCGCGTCATCAGTGGCTGCCGGTGCTGGAAGGATACGCCCAAACCTGGAACATCCATGTCGATCCGAGGACGCTTCTCGGGATCGAGCGGCTGGTGGGGGGGCTTATCGTGCTCGTGGGAGTCAACATCGGCGTGGTGCTCTTCGTGATTCAAGGGCTTCCGGCCGAGACGAAGGGCTACTACGACGGGATTCGCAACCATGTTTTCAAGGGGCTTTTCTTTCTGGCCTTCGGCTACGGCCTCTTGAAGATTATCGACGTCGCCTTTGATTCGATGGCCCGGCGCGTCTGGAGCGGCGCCGAGGACCGCCTCATCCCCATTCTCCGAAACGGTGTCAAAGTGATCCTCGTCGCGGCGACGATCCTGCTCGTCCTCCAGAATCTTTCGGTCGCGGTCGACGCGCTGCTCCTGGCGGCGGGCGTCCTTGGATTGGGCCTGGCCCTGGGCGCCCGCGAGATGCTCGCGAACCTCTTCGGATGGATGGGATTGGCTTCCGAGCGGTCGTTTTCGGTGGGCGACCGCGTGGTTGTCGATGGTGTCGACGGCTACGTCGAGTCCATCGGTTTTCAAAGCGTGAGGCTGCGCACCCAGGAGGGGACGCTCGCGACAGTCCCGAATTCTGTTCTGGGCCGTGCCTCTGTCAACAATCTCACGCGCCGTCCCCACACGCGGCGGGCCTTCTCGATCCACCTGGATTTAGCCACGCCGGGACCGCTCGTCGAGAAAGCGCTCGCGATCGCGCGCGACGTGCCGGCCCAGAATCCGGAAATCCAGGAATCCTGGGCGCACCTGACAGGGGCGACCCTTCGGGGGCTTGAGATCCAGGTGGTTCTCTGGTGCCGCGAGGTGGATGCGCGCCGGGTTTTGGAAGATATCGAGGAGATCCACCTGGAAATCAAACGCCGCTTCGACGAGCAGGGGATCACGCCGCATCTGGCGCGCGCGTCGGCGACGGCGTGAAGCGCTCTTTTTCCGGGCCTCTGCAAATCTTGGTCTGTCCCATGCCGATGAAGGGGTGTGCGAGCGCCGCGGCGGCCGCGCGCCGCCTGGGGGCGGCGTTTTCGCGAGCCCTGGGGCGGAGAGCTAAAATTGAGGAGATCCCGATGGCCGACGGCGGCGAGGGGACGGTCGAGGCGCTTCAGAAATCCCTCGGGGGAAAGAGGCTTCGGATGCGCCTGGCGGGTCCCCTGGGACGTCCTGTCACGGCGCGCTGGCTCTGGGTCCCCGCACGGCGCTTGGCGGCGGTGGAGGCGGCCGAGATTTTGGGGTTTGCCCGCGTTCCAGCGGGCCGGCGCGACCCGATGCGGGCCGCCACGCGGGGGCTGGGCCAGTGGATGTTGCGCGCCGCACGCCGGCGCCCTCGCGCGATCTGGATCGGTCTCGGGGGGACCTCGACCGTCGACGGCGGGATCGGAGCTCTGGAGGCGGCCGGCGTCCGCTTTCTGGATGCCAAGGGGAATCCTGTTGGCGAGGGGGGCGGGGCGCTTCTGGCGATCCGCCGGATCGACCGCCGGGGGCTCGACCGGAATCTCCAAAAGATCCCGATCCGGCTTTTGTGCGATGTCCGCTCGCCGCTCTTGGGTCCGACCGGCGCGGCGCGGATGTTCGGGCCCCAAAAGGGGGCGGGACCGGCCCAGGTGGAGGTGTTGGAGCGGGGATTGGCCGCTCTGGCCCGGGCGATCCGCCGCGACGGAAAAAACGGCCGGGATGTGGCGCGTCTTCCGGGCGCCGGCGCGGCAGGCGGGATCGCGGCGGGGTTTTGGGGATTGATCCCGCGCGCCTGCGTCGTGCCCGGGGCGCGGGCGGTGGCGAAGGCGCTTCGCCTGGAAAACGCGATCCGTCGCGCGGATCTCGTTGTCACCGGCGAAGGGAGGCTCGACGCGCAGACCCTCCAGGGAAAAGGGGTCGCGGAGGTCTGCCGCCTCGCGCGCCGCGCCGGGCGGCCGGTCATCGCCGTGGTGGGGGAAAACTGCCTTTCGCCGGCACAAACCCGTCGGTTGGGGGTAGGCCGCATTTTCGAGGGACCGCGGGGAGCGGCGCGGGCAGCCGCCGCTATCGGTTTCGGAGGGTTTTTCTAAATACGGGGCGGGGTACCGATGTTTGACTGCCGCGGCCCCGTATTTAGGACACATCCTTGCCGTAGATCGAGACCTTCTTGACGAGGAACTCGGCCGCCTTGGCGGGAAGGTCGCGCGTGGGGATCGTGAAGAAGCGGTCCTTCGCGTGGAAGACGAGCCAAACCTCCGGAAAGCGCCAGACCTTGATCACCTTTTGCCAGGATGTCGTCGACGTCCCGAAGGTCGACTGCGTCAGGATCCCTTCGTCGGTCAGCTTGAGCGTCACCTCCTGTGCCGGCATCTTGCGGAAGAAGGCCCGCGTCTTTTTTCGGAAGCGCCAGAAGACAAAGGGGAAATAAAGGAGCGCCAGACCGACGGAAGCCCCCAAGGCGTTCAGGGTCCAAATGGGCGTTTTCGTCCAGCGCAGGATTCCCAAAAGCCCCGCGGCGGCGAAAACGCCCCAGGCCACCTTGCGGCCGACTGCGCGCATCCAGAACTGCCGGATCGCCGCGCAGAGGGTCTCTTCTCGATAGCGGATCGGAATTTCAAATTCCATGGCTCTACATCACGCTTCATGGCTCATGAAGCAGAGCGGCCTGCCGTGAACCAGAGCGGCGGAACGCGCGCAGCAAGTTTCCGCCGCTCTTGTCCTTCCCGAGACATAGGTAACACAACGTACCGGACACATAGGTAACACTTTTCCAGAATGGCGTCGAGAGGAGGGGCTCGATGCCATGGAAAGAG